>JAGRHB010000508.1 GCA_020445245.1 Gammaproteobacteria bacterium | reverse complement strand
ATCGACGGCGCAGATGATATCGGCGATCGAGATCTCGTCGGAATCGCGACCGAGATAGTAACCGCCGCCCGGCCCGCGAACACCGCGCACCAGGCCTTTGCTGCGCAGCGCGGCAAACAGCTGCTCCAGATAGGACAGTGAGATCCCCTGGTTCTCGGAGATGTCGGCGAGTGTGACAGGACCCTGCGTACCATTGAGTGCGAGGTCCAACATGGCGGTGACGGCATAGCGGCCTTTGGTAGAGAGTCTCATCTTCGTTCTCCTCGTATGACTGCAGAAATGCAATTACCCAGTAAATTGCTCGGGAAAGACGTTAGCAGTAACCGACGAAAACAGTCAACATTTAATTTGTCCAGATTACCTACAACACGACCTGGACAACGGCACGAGGGCGCGTCCGACGACCTCTGCTGATCTTTCAGGATCTGTGACAAAGGTGCGACACCACATTGTTTTTATAGGTTTTTTATAACTCAACCCAGGTCGCAGGCAGGCAGCGGACGCAACCGACTTACATCGTCGACGAACAGATGTCCCTGGCTCACACAAAACGTCAGCCACTTCGAGACAAACAGGTTGAGGCGCCACTTGTTCATCAGGCCGGGGGCCTCGTAGAGACGGCGCGTTGGCAGGGCGTGCTGACGAAGGTCTTCGACCTCCACCTGGCGCGCATCGTGATAGACGCGCAACAAGGCATCCGGATCGGAACCGCCGCCGTCCTGTGGGAACTCGTAGGTGAGTCGCATCAGCGTCGTGTAACGCGTCTGCTCGACAATCGTGAGGTGCAGGTCCTGATGGTCGGGCCGACTCGAACGATGCCTGCCCTGCAGCCGCTTCATCTGTGGGACCAGGTAGTGCAGGCGCCGATAGTTCTCTTCGCAAAGCGCCAGCAGATCACCGACCGAGGGGCGATCACCCAACCAGTTGTCGACTCGCGTGCTGTGCTGCAAAGCATGGACCTGTCTGCTGAATACCAGGTCTCAGTATAGACGGAGCAAAGCGCCGCGAGGCGCACCGCCCCGGCTTAAAATCCTGAATCAGGGGTGATCAGGCCTGACCGCTGTGCTGCTCAGCCACCTGGCGACGCACCTCTTCCATATCCAGCTCGCCGGCCTTCTTGACCAGCTCGCGGAATGC
>JAGRHB010000507.1:540-1152 GCA_020445245.1 Gammaproteobacteria bacterium | reverse complement strand
GTACTACGAGTAGCCGCCCTCACCCCAACCCTCTCCCCGGGGGCGAGGGGGCAGGAATCGAGAACACCCGATGACGTTTTCCGCTTCTCCCCGCCGAGGGCGAGGGGCAGGAATCGCGACACCTGATGACGTTGTCCCCCTCTCCCTGAGGGGGAGGGACGGGGTGGGGGCAATCGCCGATAGGGCGACGATGGTCGGCCAGGGGCTGGACTCCTACGGAGACGCCCTCAAAAATCAAATCAAACGCATAGCGACCCGCATCCATGACGACATTCGACGAAGACAAAGACGCCAAGGTCTATGTAGCCGGGCACCGCGGCATGGTCGGCTCGGCGATCGTGCGTGCGCTGCAGGCGCAGGGTTACGGCAATATCGTCACCCGCAGCAGCGCGGAACTCGATCTGCGCAATCAGGCGGCGGTCAACGCCTTCTTCGCCGAGGAGGAGCCGGACCATGTTTTCCTGGCCGCGGCAAAGGTGGGTGGCATCCTCGCCAACGACACCTACCCGGCAGACTTCATCTACGACAACCTGGTGATCGAGACCAATATCATCCACGCGGCCTTCCGCCAACGGGCGAAGAAGCTGCTGTTCCTCGGCAGCACCTGCATCT
>JAGRHB010000507.1:0-511 GCA_020445245.1 Gammaproteobacteria bacterium | reverse complement strand
GCCCCTGAAGGAGGAATACCTGCTCAGCGGCCCGCTGGAGCCGACCAACGAGTGGTATGCGGTGGCCAAGATCGCCGGGATCAAGCTGTGCCAGGCGTATCGACGGCAGCACGGCTGCGACTTCATTTCCGCGATGCCGACCAACCTGTATGGCCCGGGAGACAACTACGACCTGGAAAAGTCACACGTAATCCCCGCGATGCTGCGCAAGATGCACGAGGCCAGGGCCGGCGGCGCCGACCATGTCACGCTGTGGGGTAGCGGCACGCCGCGGCGCGAGTTCCTGCACGTCGACGATCTGGCGGATGCCTTGCTGTTCCTGATGGCCAATTACGGTGGCGAGTCGCATGTCAACGTCGGAGTTGGTCATGACCTGACTATCCGCGAACTGGCCGAGATGGTGCGCGACGTGGTCGGATTCCGGGGCGAACTGATTTTTGACCGTAGCAAGCCGGACGGCACGCCGCGCAAGCTGGTTGACACCACGCTGATCAACAGCCTTGGATGGCAT
>JAGRHB010000506.1 GCA_020445245.1 Gammaproteobacteria bacterium | reverse complement strand
TCCTCGCAGCCGACCAAGCGGATTATGAACGGCTCACCCAGCCGGCCACCCTGGCGCTGCTGAAGCAACCGGCGGTGCAAGGCGCGCTTTCGGAGGCCGGCATCGGTTTCGTTGTGCTGATGCAGATGGAGACACGCGAGTTCGGCAGGCACACAACGTTCGAGGGTGGCAGCGGGGGTGGGTGGGGCATCGGGCGAACATCGAGACGTGAAACCGATATTGTCGCCACGGTATGGTCGGTCGAACAGTCGGTTGAGGCGGGTTTTCTGAAGCAGAGGGCGGTGGGCGAATCGGGCTGGATGGTCCCGATGGTTTACGTTGTTCCGCTGCTGCCGATTCCCTACAGCAGCACCACGGAATCGACGGCCTGTCGAGCCATGGGCAGTGCGCTGGCAGAGTTCCTTTACTCCGAGGCAAAGCCGCTCAATTGAGTGGGCAATGTACGGATCGTTAATGCTGAATGCCAGGCCATAGGGTGGCTGCTGCGCAGTCGGCTTCACAGCCCGCAGGGCAGGCATTCCCGGGCACCGTGTTGGCGGTCGGCTCCAGTCGAGAGCGGATCCGGCGGCAAGCGACCCAAGCGGCAAGCACTTTGATCGGAGTGTTGGCGAAATCGTCGACAGTCTCGATTCCAACCGCTCTACACTCGCGAGAAATCCACTTCGGGCAACCTTCCTGGCCAAACCTCTTGCTGGGGCGGCGGCTCAAGGGCTTGTCCCGGTGTTTGCGAAAGTATTCAGACGATTGTGAATGAGCGGGGTGGGGATACCCACGGGGATCAGTCGGTAGGGTTTGCGTGGGATGCGCGTGGGAGCAGCGAGAGGGTCTCTACGATTCTCGCGACGATTGATCTCTGGGCGTCGCGGCTTACCTACCCTGTCCAGGTAGCTGGTCAGTCGGGCCGTTCCCGGTCGCCCGTGTTCGTTACGGACCATCGAGCGGGTATCGTTGTCGTAGACGGTCAGCGACCAGAACATGTTGGCCGCCACGTCCTTGGGCAGGTGGATCCGATAGGTGTTGTCACCGGTCAACCATTCACCGTCAGCATCCTGGTAGGCGCCGATGTACTGCGAGCCCTGGCCGGGCACGGACACGACCATGGACTTCGCCGTGCCGATCGCCTCGGAGGCATACCTGCTGCGCAGGTCGATGGCCATGTAGTCCG
>JAGRHB010000505.1 GCA_020445245.1 Gammaproteobacteria bacterium | reverse complement strand
TGCCGCATATGTACGGTGCCGCGAATTTCACGGTCCTGGACGATGTCGCCAAGCTACCGACCAGGATCTCCGACATCTATCGTCGAATAACCAGCTGATCGGGAATCTCCGCATTGCAATCGCCGCCGCGCCTTGGCAACCTCTGCCGAGCCGTGGCCGCGGGGGCCGGTTGCGGGGCGCCATCCAGTGCCCCGTCCGGCAGGTCAACAGAGTCCCGACACAAAGGCTGCCGGTTCACATCCACAGGGGGGAATTCAATGAAATTAAGTTATTGCCTGCTCGCGACGCTGCTGGTTGCGGGTGGGGCACATGCCGCTCCTTACTATGGCCCGGGCCCGATGCCACATCCACCCGGACCGGCCGCACAGCCGCAGGCCGCGAACCCGGCCGTTGAACTTCGCGCCGGCGTAGACAGGCTGCTGGCCTTCCTGGGCGGTGAGCCCAAGCCGTCGGCACAGGCGCTGGCTGTCTTTCTCGATCAGGAGATCGCACCTTTCTTCGACTTCGAATACATGGCGAGTTCGGCCGGGGGGCGCCTTTTCGAACAGCTCGGCAGCGAAGATCAGCAGGCATTGGTGGCGGAGATCAAGCAGAGCTTCCTGACCAAGATGGCGGAGAAGCTTGGTGCTTATGACAACCAGCAGGTGCGGTTCCTGCCGCCGCGCGCGGGCAATGACGGCAAGACGGCACAGGTCAGTGCGGCGGTGCTCAATCCGGGCAGCTATCCTGCCCGCCTCGATTTCCGGCTCTACCGGGCCGGCAAGCAATGGCGTGTCTATGACGTGGCCGCCAACGGTCAGAGCGCAATCGTGCACTACCGTCAGCAGCTGATGCGCCAGATCCAGCAGCAGCGTATGGCGCAGATGCGTCGTATGGCGCCACCGATGCAGCGCGGCATGCCGCCCGGTGTCTACGGGCCCATGCCCATGCGTTGATCGTGTGAACCGGGCCTGGCCCGGTTTTTTTTTGCCGACTTCAGCTCACACCGTGAACATGCCCAGTATGGTGTCTCGCATTGGAGCGATATCCGTGTAGTCGATCGGTACGGGCCAGAAGCTGTCGCCAAGCTGCAGACGCAGACTCGGAAAACTGTCTGCGCCCATGCGGCGCGCCTGCGCGACCTCGTCGGCGAGTGCCTGCCGGGTCTCCGGTGCGTTGAGCAGCTGTGCGAACCGGTCGGCGTCCAGGCCCAG
>JAGRHB010000504.1 GCA_020445245.1 Gammaproteobacteria bacterium | reverse complement strand
GACGCCGGGATCCTGTTCGCGGTTCGCCGCGTCGAAATCGACTATCTTTCACCCGCGCGCTTCGACGACGCCCTGCGTGTCGAGGCGACTGTGGATGCGGTCAGCAAGGTAAGCATGGGCTTTTCGCAACGCATCCTGCGCACACCCGATGAGGTCCTGTGCACGGCGACCGTGAAGGTCGTGTGCCTGGACAGTGAAAAATTCAGACCCACCGCGATACCGCCGTACATCCGCGAGAAAATACAAGATGCCCAGTAGTGACCTGTCGTTTGTCAGCCTGATACTGAATGCGAGCGTGATCGTACAGCTGGTGATGGCGCTGCTGTTGCTGGCCTCGGTGCTGTCGTGGACCATCATCTTCGATCGCTCGCGTGTGCTGAAGAAGGCGCAGCGCGAGGCCGATGAATTCGAGAATGACTTCTGGTCGGGTGGTGACCTGGGCGAGCTGTACCGTGCGGTCGACCGCGATCGCGACAGCCTGCGCGGTGCCGGCGCGATCTTTCACGCGGGCTTTCGCGAGTTCGCGCGCCTGCGCGAGAACGCCGGGATCGAGGCTATGGACCTGGTCGAGGCAGCGCGCCGCGCGATGCGGGTCGCGCTGAGCCGCGAGATGGATACGCTGGAGACACACCTGTCATTCCTCGCCACGGTGGGTTCGACCAGCCCCTATGTCGGACTGTTCGGCACTGTGTGGGGCATCATGAACGCCTTCCATGCACTGGGTAACGTCAAGCAGGCCACCCTGAACCTGGTCGCCCCCGGCATCGCCGAGGCGCTGATCGCGACTGCGATGGGTCTGTTCGCGGCGATTCCGGCAGTGGTGGCCTACAACAAGTACGCCAACTCGGTGCAGCGCCTGGAGAACCGCTACGACGATTTCGTCGAGGAGTTCTCCAACATCCTGCAGCGCCAGGCGCATACCCGCGCCAGGAAGCGTTGAGCATGTCGGCAGACACAAGGTGTGACCGGTAACGCCATGGCTAGCAGGCAGAAGACCAGACGTCCGATGGCCGAGATCAACGTCGTGCCCTATATCGACGTGATGCTGGTGTTGCTGGTGATCTTCATGATCACGGCACCGCTGCTCACCCAGGGGGTGAAGGTCGACCTGGTCGAGGCCGACGCCAAACCGATCGAGGACGACGCCAAGCGGCCGCTGGTGGTCAGCGTAGAGGCCGACGGCACCTGGTCGATCACCTACGAC
>JAGRHB010000503.1 GCA_020445245.1 Gammaproteobacteria bacterium | reverse complement strand
GGCTGCCAGCCGCCCCAAATCATGAAACCACTGCCGGCCACGGCCGTTCCCCTCTGTCCTTGCTCGTTCCCAGAGGGGGAGAGGGGCTTAGGCTAGCTTCGCGAGTTTCACGTCAGCCGATGTGCGCAGTGGCGGTGTTGTCTGGATGGCCCGGTCAATCGCGTGGACCGAAGATATCTGTGCCGATCCTGACGATCGTCGCGCCTTCGCGAATCGCGGCCTCCATGTCGTCGCTCATGCCCATCGACAGCGTGTCGACATCGAGGCCGGAGGCGCGCAGTGATTCGAGCAGACCACGCAGACCGGCGAATGCCGCATCCCGACTTGTGGTACCGGCATTCGGGTCGGGCATGGTCATAAGGCCGCGCAATCGCAGGCGCGGTAATCGGGCAACTTTGAGGGCCAGCGCTTCGACCTCGTTCGGGGCTACGCCCCCTTTGGTCACTTCGCCGCTGAGGTTGACCTGGATGCACACCTGCAGCGGTGGCAGCTCGGCCGGCCGATGTGAACTGAGCTGCTCGGCGTGCTTCAGGCTGTCGATGCCGTGGACCCAGGAAAAATGGCGACTTATATCGGCGCTCTTGTTGCCCTGCAGGCGGCCGATGAAATGCCATTCGATATCTTTGTCGGCAAGCGCGCGGATCTTGGGCAGGGCATCCTGCAGGTAGTTCTCACCGAACGCTCGCTGGCCGGCGCCGAAGGCAGTTGCCACGTCGCTCGCCGGTTTGGTCTTGCTCACGGCGAGCAGCATGATCTCGCCAGGCGGACGGCCAGCCGCCATGGCGGCGCGGTGGATGCGCTCCTGCACATGTGTCAATCTTTCGGGAATTTGATTCACCATACCTCTATCATTGCTCTGATTGGCCCCAAGCGGGGCGTCGCCGGCAATCGCGGCTCAACTCGGGCGGCCCGCTGTCGATAAACCATACCAACGACTAAGTTAAACATTTCTGGCTGTTGCGGGAACACTATGGACATTGCTGAGCTCCTCGCCTTTAGCGTCAAACACAATGCATCGGATTTGCATCTCTCCGCCGGGCTGCCGCCGATGATCCGCGTGGATGGCGACATCCGGCGCATCAATGTGCCGGTTCTCGACCACAAGAGCGTTCATGAGCTGGTTTACGACATCATGAATGACAAGCAGCGCAAGGATTACGAGGAGTTCTTCGAGGTCGATTTCTCGTTTGAAATCCCCGGGTTGGCGCGGTTCCG
>JAGRHB010000502.1 GCA_020445245.1 Gammaproteobacteria bacterium | reverse complement strand
CGAGGCGGCGCTGGCCCGTGTGGAACAGATCCAGCACCGGCTCGAAGCGGTCGACGGCTGGCGCATGGAGCAGCAGGTCGAGAGCGTAATCTCGCGCATGCAGCTGAACGCCGACGACCGTTTCGAGGCGCTGTCCGGCGGTATGAAACGCCGCGTGCTGCTGGCGCGCGCGCTGGCCGCCGACCCGCAGCTGCTGCTGCTCGATGAGCCGACCAACCACCTCGACGTCGAATCGATCACCTGGCTGGAGGAATTTCTGCTGAACTGGCCGGGCACGCTGGTATTCATCACCCACGACCGCGGCTTTCTGCGGCGCCTGGCCACGCGCATTGTCGAACTCGACCGCGGACAGATCGCCGATTTCCCCGGCGACTACCAGAACTACCTGAGGCGTCGCGACGAGATGGACAACGCGGAGGCCCTGGCCAAGGCGCGCTTCGACAAGATGCTGGCGCAGGAAGAGGTCTGGGTGCGCCAGGGCATCAAGGCAAGGCGCACCCGCAACGAGGGCAGGGTGCGGCGGCTCGAGGCGATGCGCCGCGAATACGGCGAGCGGCGGACCCGTCAGGGCACTGCCAACCTGGCGGCCAACACCGCGGAACGCTCCGGCAAGCTGGTCTGCCAGGCCAGTCATGTCGGCTTTGCCTGGGAAGGGCGCCCGGTCATCCGCGATTTCACCACAACCATCCTGCGCGGTGACCGTATCGGCATCATAGGTCCGAACGGCTGCGGCAAGTCGACCCTGCTCAACCTGCTTCTCGGCCGGCTGGTGCCCGATAGCGGCACCATTGAACGCGGCACCAAGATCGAGGTGGCGTACTTCGACCAGCTGCGCGACCAGCTCGACCTGGACAAGACCGTGCTCGACAACGTCGCCGGCGGCAGCGACAAGGTCAGCATCGACGGCAAGGAAAAGCACGTCATCAGTTACCTGCAGGACTTCCTGTTCCCGCCCAAGCGCTGCCGCCAGCCGGTGCGTGCGCTGTCGGGTGGTGAGCGCAACCGCCTGCTGCTGGCCAAGCTGTTCACCCGACCGGCCAATGTGCTGGTGATGGACGAGCCCACCAATGACCTGGATCTGGAGACCCTCGAACTGCTCGAGGAACTGCTGCTCGAATTCGACGGTACCCTGCTGCTGGTCAGTCATGACCGCGCCTTCCTCGACAACGTGGTCACCAGCACGCTGGTGTTCGAGGGCGACGGCAGGGTGAATGCCTACGTCGGCGGTTACCAGG
>JAGRHB010000501.1 GCA_020445245.1 Gammaproteobacteria bacterium | reverse complement strand
AATGTGATCAACGAGATCGCGGACCAGACCAACCTGCTGGCCCTCAATGCCGCGATCGAGGCGGCACGCGCGGGTGAGCATGGACGCGGATTTGCGGTGGTGGCCGCCGAAGTGCGCAACCTCGCCGAACGCACACAGCGTTCGACGCTCGAGGTGCAGGGGGTCATCGAGACAATCCGCAAGGACACACGTCACGTGGTCGAGACCATGAGCGAAGGCCGCGCGCTGGCCGACCGTACACAACAGCTGGCGATGGCATCGGCTCAGGAACTGACCAGTATCGAACACAAGGTCGGTGAGATTTCCGATATCGCGGCCAAGATCCTTCTCGCCATGGAACAACAGAAAGTGACTGCCGATGAATCACGCACTGCCGTGGATGCGCTGGTGACAATCGAGACAGTGGCCCCGGACGAAGGCGAGACCTCCGGCGTCAATGCAGAAGACCTGGTCAGGCTCGGTCAGGTGCTACGCGCCAAGATCGACCGATTCATCCTCACACGCAACGCCTGGGACGAACGCCTGCGTCCGACCAGACCAAGCGCCGAAGGATCCGCAAACCGCGAAGCCAGATCGACCACCCGTAGGCCGGTGGAGGACATCACGCTGTTCTGAGTTCGGGCCGATCGACAGCTGACCGGGAACCCGCCAGACAGTTACTGCACACTGCCGAATGATTTGTTCACCGCACCCGGGGGCACTGGCAGACCGGCGAGTGCACAGCCCTGCGCCACTGGTCCGCCCGGAAACAGTCTGTACAGGTATTTCATCCCACCGCGGCCGTGGAAACGTTCGTCGAGCGCATCGTGCAGTTCGCGGATAATCACACCCGGCTTATCGTGACGAAAGAAATATTCCTGCAACGCGCGCAGCGTCTCGACGTGTTCCGCGCTGAGTTCGATTCCCTGCTCAGTCGCCATCTTCTCGGCGTCCGACGGCTGCCAGCCGCTGGGTGCGAACGGAAACCCCGGCACTGTGTCGTCGTGACCGCGGATAAGTGCATGCAGCATGATGGGTTACCTCCATGGATTTTCCGGCGCAGCGCCCGCATCACCACCGCAGCGCGCCCTGCCAGCAGGTCGTTCGCTACAAATATAGACGCCCGCCGTGAAACCATGGCACTTACCCCCATAAATTCCAGGTACATAGGGCTGGTCATCGAAAAATGGAGGCGACCCAGCATCGGCGGGCATACGGTGGCCATCTGTGTTACATTAGCGCTTCATTGCGCACATCGG
>JAGRHB010000500.1 GCA_020445245.1 Gammaproteobacteria bacterium | reverse complement strand
TGGTACTTGTAGCCCATCGCCGACAACTCGTCCTGGAACTTCGCGATCGTGGTGTCGTCGAGGTTTTTCTTCCAGTTGAACGACGGCGAGCAGTTGTAGGCCAGCAGCTTGTTCGGATTGGCGGCCAGCACGGCCTCCGCGAACTCGCGGGCAAAACCGAGGTCCGGGGTACCGGTCTCGCACCACACCAGATCCGCGTAAGGTGCATAGGCGACGCCGCGGCTGATGGCCTGCTCGAGGCCGTTTTTCACACGGTAGAAACCCTCCGAGGTACGCTCGCCGGTGAGGAACGGCTTGTCGTTGGGGTCGACGTCATTGGTCAGCAGGTTGGCCGCCTCTGAATCGGTGCGCGCCAGCAGCAATGTGGGCACACCCATCACGTCGGATGCGAGGCGCGCCGCAATCAGCTTCTCGACCGCCTCGCGGGTCGGCACCAGCACCTTGCCGCCCATGTGGCCGCACTTCTTCACCGCCGCGAGCTGATCTTCGAAGTGCACCCCGGAAGCACCGTTGGCGATCATGTTCTTCATCAGTTCGAAGGCGTTGAGCACGCCACCGAAGCCGGCCTCGGCATCGGCCACGATCGGCAGGAAGTAATCGAGATAACCCTCGTCGCCCGGGCCGACCCCGCGTGACCACTGGATCTCGTCCGAGCGTTTGAACGCATTGTTGATCCGGCGCACCATCGTCGGCACTGAATCGTAGGCGTACAGCGACTGGTCAGGGTACATGGTCTCGGAGGTGTTGCCATCGGCAGCCACCTGCCAGCCGGACAGATAGATGGCCTCGATGCCCGCCTTCGCCTGCTGCACGGCCTGTCCGCCGGTCAGCGCACCCATGCAGTTGACATAGCCCTTCTTGGCATCGCCGTGGACCAGGCCCCACAGCTTTTCGGCGCCACGCTTGGCCAGGGTGTACTCCGGCTGGACCGAGCCACGCAGACGCACGACGTCCGCCGCCGAGTAGCCGCGCTCGACGTCCAGCCAACGCGGGTTTTCCGCCCAATCCTTTTCCAATGCCTTGATCTGATCTTCTCGGGTCATCGCCTATCTCCCGTCTCACTCATTTAATTGTATGAATCGCGGCGCTGCCGACCGGGGTCATACAGCGACGTTACGAACCGTTTTGTTGCGTTGCAACAATCCGCTAAAGCTACCCGCATAAAGACAATCGATCAATCTCAACCTCGGACCAATCACAACCCGGAAGACAACCGAACGCCGGTTTTTTATCGTTCTTAAACA
>JAGRHB010000499.1 GCA_020445245.1 Gammaproteobacteria bacterium | reverse complement strand
GGCCGAGGCGATTGTTCGCCTGAGGCCGGGCCGGGTCATCTTCAACCCCGGCACCGAGACGCCGGCAGTGCAGAAGCGACTGGAGGCCGCGGGCATCGAATGGTTCGAGGCGTGCACCCTGGTCATGCTCAGGACCAACCAGTTCTGACCGGTGTTCCTCGGTCTCGCACTGATCCTCGGCGCCCTGCTGTGGGCGCGCGACATCCGTCGCCGCGCACGCTCCGGAACATCGGGCTTCCGTGGACCGCTGATCATGGGCGGGGTCGGTGCGGCGGTGTTCCTGTTCTACCTGTGGGTGGTCACCAGCGGGGCACTTGGCGAATGAGCCGCTATCGCCCGGCGGCGCCGGCAAAGTCCGCCTACATCACGCGTGGCGGCTGGGATGCGCTGCATAGCGAGCAGGAGGCCTTGTGGAAGAAGCGCCGCGAGGTGGTTGGCCATCTGGCCGCCGCCGCGGCCGAGGGCGATCGCTCGGAGAACGCCGAATACATCTACCGCAAGAAGCAGCTGCGCGAACTCGACCGCCGCATCCGCTATCTGCAAAAACGTCTGCCGGAACTGAAGATCGTCGACCGCCAGCCAGACGGCACAGAACAGGTATTTTTCGGCGCCTGGATAACACTGGAAACAGCATCCGGCAATGAAACTGTCTACCGCATCGTCGGCGCAGACGAATTCGACCCGAAACGCAACTGGATCAGCGTCGATTCGCCAATGGCGCGTGCACTGCTCAAGCGCCGGGTGGAGGACGAGGTCTCCGTCGAGACGCCGGGCGGACGGGTGGACATGATCATCCTTGCGATCGACTACAACTCACCTGCCAACCCCTGACGCGCGGAGTGGTCGAACCCAAGGCGTCAGCGAATCCAGCCGAATGCCGCCGCCACCAGGTAGGCGACACTGAACAGCACCAGACCCGCACTCCACACCTGCAGCCACAGCACCCGTCCCCTGCGCCCCAGCCACAGCAGGGCGAGGCCGATGATCAGCGCCAGCGCAACGGTGAAATTCAGCATGAAATGCAACCCGCTGCTCTGCGAGTAGATCTGCATCTCCTGCGCCGGCGGCACACCTTCGGATGCCTCATAGCGCATCAGATCAGCTCCACATCGGTCATCACCTCGACCAGGGACGGACCTTCGTAGGCGATGGCCCGTTTCAAAGCGCCATGCAACTCATCCGGGTGGTCGACACGTATGCCGAGACCACCGCAGCTCTTGGCAAAGGCAGCGAAATCCGGATTGCGCAACGCGGTCTGCCACACCGGCCAATGGCCCGCACGCTGCTCCTTGCTGATCTTGCCGAG
>JAGRHB010000004.1 GCA_020445245.1 Gammaproteobacteria bacterium | reverse complement strand
CGAAGCCGGGGATGCAATGGACACCGCCGGGTGCGGCCGGCGACGACGGCACCGATGCGGCGTGGGGTGACGGCAATGACGATTTCGCCGGGTTGCGTGGCTACCGCCCCGGTGACCTTCCGTCGCAGATCGACTGGAAAAGCCTTGCTCGGGAACGTGGACTGAACACCCGCATGTTCAGTGGCCAGGCCGCGACGCCGCTGTGGATCGACTGGGTCGACGCGCCGGGCGGGGACATCGAGTCGCGCCTGTCGGCGCTCACCCGGGCGGTACTTGACGCCGAGGCGGGCGGTCGTCGATACGGCCTCAAGACACCGGGCACGACAATTGCGCCGGGGCTGGGCCCAGTCCACCGCCATCAATGCCTCCGGCATCTTGCACTCTACGGATCCGGCGATGCGTGACGCACTGGCGGATATGCCGATCGTACCGCGTCTTCTGGGAAGCACGCTGGTCCTGCTGGCCGCGCTGATGGCACCGCATGCGGCCAACCTGCACCCGGCGATCCTCGGCTTTTTCTATCTCGCCGTCGGCTGGCGGCTGCTTGCGCTGCATCGGCCACGCTGGCTGCCCGGTCGCTGGCTGTTGCTCGCTTTGATGGCCACGGCCATTGCCCTGGTGATCCTGAGCACCGGGCTCTATGACGGGCGCCTCGCCGGTACGGCATTGCTGGTGGTGATGCTGGGCCTGAAACTGCTGGAGCTGCGCGCGCGGCGGGACATCCACGTCACGGTGTTTCTCGGCTACTTCGTGGTGCTGACGCAGTTCCTTTACAGTCAGTCACTGGGACTTGCGGTCTACCTGTTTGCCGGTACGCTTGCGTTGACCGCGATTCTGGTCGGCCTGAACCGGGTCAGCACCCACCCACGCCAGGTACTGCGCCATGCGACCGGGCTGTTCGTCGCGGCGCTGCCGCTGGCACTGGTGGTGTTCGTGCTGTTCCCGCGCCTTCACAGCCCCTTGTGGGGCATCAAGTCGCAGCGTGCGGTCACCGGCATCAGCGGTGAGATGACCCTGGGCAACCTCGGCGAGCTGAGTCGCTCGACCGCAACCGCTTTCCGCGTGCAATTCGACACCACGGTGCCCGGTCCGGAGCAGCGCTACTGGCGCGGGCCTGTGTTATGGCATACCGATGGTCGCCGCTGGACGGCCGACCGCGCCAGCGAAAGGCCGATCGACACTGTCGGAAGGGACCCGCTGGCGGTCGGTTATGAGGTCACCCTGGAGCCGACCGGTGAGTACTGGCTGTTCGGACTCGACGTGGTCACGGTCAAGCCCCCGGGTACGCACCTGAACAGCGATTACGCGCTGGTCAGCGAACAAAGGCTCAACCAGCGTCTTAGCTACCACGCCGCCTCGGATCCAGGATTCCGCATGCTGGAAATCAGTGAACGGGAGCGCGCAAAGGGCCTGCAGCTGCCGCCACAGGTCTCACCACGTATCGCTTCACTGGTCGCGCAATGGCAGGCAACGGCCGATCCGGCTCAGCCGCTTCAGGTGGTGGCGCGGGCGCTCGACTTTTTCCGCGACCAGCCGTTCGTGTACACGCTCTCTCCAGGAACGCTGCAGGGTGATCCGGTCGAGCAGTTCCTGTTCGAGACGCGCCGCGGATTTTGCGAGCACTACGCGGGTAGTTTCGCCTTGCTGATGCGCGTGGCCGGAATCCCGGCCCGCGTGGTCATCGGTTATCAGGGTGGAGAGCGCAATCCGCACGCCGAGCACTGGGTGGTGCGTCAGTCCGATGCCCACGCCTGGACGGAAGTGTGGGTGCCCGGGCTCGGCTGGTGGCGTGTCGACCCGACCGCTGCCGTGGCGCCACAACGTATCGAGCAGCCGATCGATGCTGCGGCATCACAGGCCGGTGACCGGGTAATGTTCGGCAGCGGTGAATCGGGCGTGCTGCGCTCACTGTGGCACAACGCCGTGTGGCTGGCCGACGCGGTGGACCTGGGCTGGCACCGCTGGGTGGTCGGATTCAGTGCAGAACGACAGACCAGCCTGCTTGAATGGCTCGGTCTGGGCAGGCTGCGCGGCATAGGTCTGGCGATTGCGCTGTTGATCGCAGGTGCACTGGCCGCCGCAATCGTGTACCTGGCGGCGCAGCTGCCTGGCGCTCGCACAGGTGATCCATTGGCCGGCCTTTGGCAGCAGTTCACCGACAAGCTACGACGAGCCGGTATCGATGTGGCCCCCTGGCAGGGACCGGATACGCTGTGCGCCGCGGCGTCACGTTCATTTCCCCAGGCTGCGTCCGAACTCGCTGCCATTTGTCGGATCTACGTACAGCAGCGCTACGGCCGCAAGTCGGATCAGCAGATGATCGGCGCGCTGCGCAGACGCATCCGCCGCCTGTCACTGAGACCTGCTCAGGCAGGCAAGCGGTGACATTCGGCAGACAGGCCAATGAGTCGCTGTGCGTGGCGTTGCAGCAGTGCCGGTGACCCACTCGTGTAGAGTCTCACCGGCGACACAGAAGGTGGCTCCACCGACAGCAGTCCAAGGCGGCGCCGAAGCTGCCCGATCACTGCCGGGCCTGGATCGACAAGCTGCACGTCTTCACCGACCACAGCGCGTATCGCAGGCACCAGAAACGGGTAGTGGGTACAACCGAGTACATAGGTATCGATGCCGATCCGATGCAGCGGTGCCAGTTCTGCGTTCACCAGATCGAGCACCCGCGGACTGTCGAGGTCTCCTTGCTCGACAGCTTCCACCCAATGACGGCAAATGCATTCGTGTACCTCGATCTGGCGACCGTGGTCAGAGCGCAAACGCGCATAGCGATCACTGGCCAGCGTCCCGCCGGTCGCCAGAACCGCGACCCTGGCGCTGCGAGTCAGTTGAGCGGCGGGCTTGATCGCCGGTTCCATACCGATGATCGGGATGTCGAATTCGCTGCGCAACCGGTCCACCGCCATTGCAGTCGCGGTGTTGCACGCGACCACGATCGCCTCGGCACCCTGTTCCAACATGAACCGCGTGATGGTACGGCTACGCTCCACCACCTCCTCGACGCTACGTGCGCCGTAGGGGGCAAACGCCGTGTCGGCGACATACAGCAGGGGGATGCCATTGACCGCGTTCAGCGCATGTCGCAATACACTGAACCCTCCGACACCGGAGTCGAAGAAACCGATCGCCACCGGTGTGCTCATTTGCCGATACAGAACGAGCTGAATATCCGGCCGAGCAGGTCATCCGCGGTGAACTCCCCAGTGATCTCCGCGAGCGCCAGCTGTGACTGACGCAGGTCCTCCGCAAGCAATTCCCCGGCTCGACCTGCGTTCAGCGCGCGACTCCCCGCGTGGAGCGCGCCAGCGGCGCGGGCAATGGCATCCAGATGACGGCGCCGTGCGCTGAAATCGCCGTCACCGGGACCCTCGAAAGCCACCAGGCCCTTCAGGTAGCTGCGAAGCGCCTCGACGCCAGCCCCTGTCTTTGCAGAGAGTCGAATCTCTGGACCGTCGGTGCATTGCACCAGACCCGGCGGGTGAGCGGTGAGATCGGTCTTGTTGCGCACCCTGGTCACCGCCAGTCCTTCCGGCAGCCCGGCAACGGCCAGACCTGCGGCGTCCGGATCCGTGGCCCCGTCGAATACCCACAAGGCATGGTCGGCACCGGCCAATTGCTCGCGTGCCCGGCGCACGCCCTCGCGTTCCACTTCGTCAGCGGACTCCCGAAGTCCCGCCGTGTCGATGATGTGCAGGGGTAAACCGTCGATCTCGATCTGTTCGCGCAACACATCTCGGGTAGTGCCCGGTGTGGCGGTCACGATCGCACTGTCCTGGCCGGTCAGCGCATTCATCAGGCTGGACTTGCCCGCGTTCGGCAGTCCGGCGATCACCAGCGTCATACCGTCGCGCAGCAGGCGGCCGGTATGGGCGCGGTGCAGCAGCTGTTCCACCTGCGCAATCAGCTCGTGCAGGGTATCGGCGATGTAGTCGTCGGCGAGGAAGTCGATCTCCTCCTCGGGAAAATCAATTGCAGCTTCGACGTACATCCGAAGTTGCGTTATCGCCTCGACGAGGGCGTGGACGCGGTCGGAAAACGCGCCGCTGAGCGAGCGTATCGCCGAGCGTGCTGCGGCGCGCGTCTGGCTATCGATCAGGTCGGCGATCGCCTCGGCCTGGGCAAGATCGAGCTTGTCGTTGAGAAAGGCGCGGCGCGAAAACTCGCCCGGTTCGGCGAGGCGTGCACCAAGGGCGAGCACTCGCTGCAATAGCAGATCGAGCACAACCGGGCCGCCGTGTCCCTGGAGTTCCAGGACATCTTCACCGGTGAAGGAGGCTGGGCCCGCGAAGTACAAGGCGATGCCTTCGTCGATGGCTTCGCCGTCTGCATCGAGAAACCGCGCATGATGAGCATGCCTTGCCCGCGGCAGGGATCTGAGGACAGCCGCAGCAATCAGCGGCACCGCGTTGCCAGAGATACGGACTATTCCGACGCCGCCACGCCCGGGTGGCGTGGCGATAGCCACTATCGTGTCCGCCGCCAGGTCGGCCATAAGTCGGACGGGCGGCTAGGCTTTGGCGCCCTGCTCGATGCGCTTGGTGATGACCCACTGCTGCGTGATCGACAGCAGGTTGTTGACCACCCAGTACAGCACCAGCCCGGACGGGAAGAACGCAAACATCACGGTAAACACCACCGGCAGCGCCAGCATGATCTTCGCCTGCATCGGATCGGGTGGCGGTGGGTTGAGTTTCTGCTGGACGAACATCGAGACGCCCATGATCAAGGGCAATACGAAGAACGGATCCTTGATGGAGAGATCATCGATCCACAGGATCCAGGGCGCCTGACGCAATTCGACACTTTCCAACAACACCCAGTAAAGGGCGATGAAAAACGGGATCTGAACCAGCATTGGCAGGCAGCCGCCGAGCGGGTTGATCTTTTCCGTCTTGTACATCTCCATCATGGCCTGCTGCATACGCTGCTTGTCGTCGCCGTAACGATCCTTCAGCGCCTGGATGCGCGGCGTCATCTTGCGCATATTGGCCATCGAGCGATAACTGGTCTCCGACAGCTTGAAGAACGCAAGCTTGATCAGGATGGTGAATATAATGATGGTCCAGCCCCAGTTGCTGACCACAGCCTGGATCTGCTCCAGCACCCAGTACATCGGCTTGGCGATGAATACCAGCCAACCGTAGTCCACTGTGAGATCCAGTCCTTCGGCGATGGATTCAAGTTCACCCTGCAGCTTCGGTCCCACGAACATCGTGCCCACGAAGCTGGCGCTGGCGCCGGGCTCGACCGTCTTCGCCGGCGTATAGGTGCCGATCACCGCACGGCCATTGGGCAACCGCTTGCCATAGAAGTGCTGCTGTTCGCCGCGCGGTGGGACATATGCCGCGAGGAAATAATGCTGGATCATGGAGACCCAGCCATCGATAACGTCGCGGTCCAGTTTGCCGGCCGCTAGGTCGTCAAACTTGTACTTCTGATATTTGTCGGCTTGGCTGTAGATAGCGCCGCCGGTGTAGGTATACATGAACGCGTTGCCGGAGTCCTCCGGCTCGCCTCGCTGCAACTGACGATATTCGCGACCGCTCCACGCCTTTTCAGATCCGTTTTCGACCAGGTGCTGCAGTTCCACCGCGTGGGTGCCTCGCCTGAACACAAAGCGCTTGGTTACCGTCAGACCGTCGGCAGACCGCCATTGCAGGTCCACGTTCAACACGTCGTCGGTGTCCTTCATTTCGAAGCTGTCGGCAGCCGCATTGAACACAGCTTCATGGGTCGGCGTTCGATCTGTTTCGGCGCCAAGAAGACCGGATTGGGCGATGAAGAAATCGGTCGGCCGTTGGCTCAACAGGCGGTACTTCTCGTCCGGCTTGTCGACAGCGACCGGGTACTTCACCAGCCTGGCATCGATGATGGTCCCGCCGCGCGTATCGATCACCATGTCGAAGGTATCGGTGTGTACCTTGACCAGACGGCTGCTGCTACCTTCGGTGGCTCCACCGACAGCCGGGACGCTGGGCGCCGCAGCATCGATATCGGCCCTGTCGGGAGCAACCGGGGTATCGATGCCGGTGACCGCCGTTTGCACAGCTTGCGTGGATGTGGTCTGGCGCGACGACGGGCCGTAATCGGTCTGCCAAGCCTGATACAGAAGCATGCCGAGGAAGGCCAGGGCCATGAACAAAAAGAGGCGAACATTATCCATAGGGAGTGCTTGAATCCGGGCAGCAATGGCGGCGCAAAGGGCGGCAGTTTAACGCTTATACGTCGAATGCGCACCGCAAGCTGCAGCTCGCCTGCTGTTCATTGGTCGGGTTGTGCAACGATCTTCGGCGAAGAACGAAATCGGCTGAAATGTCGGTCTAGGGAAGTGTGCAGAGCCAGGTTATCGGCAGAGACGGCACTACTGCGGGCCATGACGACGAAGTCACTGCCATCCAGAACAGCGCGGTTCCTGCGAAACACGTCTCTGATCAGACGCTTCAGACGATTTCTGTCGACTGCGCGTCGGGCCTGTTTGCGTGAGATCGCCAGCCCAAGCCGCGACGGTCCACTGTTACCTTGTGTGGCCAACACGGTGAAGTAGCTGTCGGCCGACCTTCGTGGTTTCTCGAAAACCCGCTGGAAGTCAACCGAAACGAGAAGCCGGGCGGTTCTCGGAAACCGGTTGTCGGTAATGGGGGCTTGACCCTGGTGATCTGGCAAGAGATCAGGGGATCAGGCGGACACGACCTTTGGCACGTCTCGCATTGAGTACCTTTCGGCCACCACGCGTGGCCATGCGGGCGCGAAAGCCGTGGGTACGGGCACGCTTGATGCGGCTGGGCTGGAACGTACGTTTCATGACCGTGATTCCGATAAAGTTTCGTCTGGATGGCAGTTGTTCTCTACACAGCACCACACGGCGACAGACCGCGGCTATGAAGGGGGCGGAAATTTAAAGGATAACGTGGACCACGTCAATGCCTTTGAGGTCTCTGATAACGTTGTGAACATACGCTGTCAGGGAATCACTGTCGAAGAGATAGTAAATGGTCACTTACTATAAACGCTTTATTGTATCGTAATTTACTGGTCGAGCCGCCTGTGGATAAGTACGCCGCGAAGGGGTAGACTAACGCCCGCGTTCGCGATCGGACGGGTTTGCACCATCGATTACAAGTCGGGCCGGAGAGCCAAAAAGTGAACCCGTACGTCACTGCGTGCAACCCGGTTATCGGGCCACGATGCAGCGACCGGGAACCCGGGTCGACAGCGCCGACTTTTCATCATGGACATAGACGTCGAACAAATGATCGGCTGCGCTTTTCTGGAGCGTGGTCCAGGGGCCCTTTTTTGGACAATACAATCACAGACCTTTGGCAGCATTGCCTGGACCGGCTCGGTAGAGAGATACCCAATCAACAGTTCAATACCTGGATCCGGCCGTTGCATTGCATGCAGGAGGATAACCGTCTTCGCCTGATGGCGCCGAATGCCTTTGTCCTCGATTGGGTCAAAAAAAATTACCTCGATCGTCTCAAAAGTTACGTCGATGAGTTGGGTTACGCCGACGCGGTGACGATCAGCCTCGAGATCGGAAGTGCTCCACGGGTCCAAGGGCCGGGGCCGACTTCGCGTTCAGCCGTAGCGGCTGATGGCGAAAGCGTCGTGGCGGAGGCCGCCAGACCACCAGCGGTAACACGTGCCAGTACCAACCCCGATTTCACGTTCGACAGTTTCGTCGAAGGCAAATCCAACCAACTTGCCCGCGCTGCCGGTATGCAGATCGGTGACAACCCCGGGCGTGTCTACAACCCGCTGTTCATCTATGGCGGCGTCGGGTTGGGCAAGACGCACCTCATGCACGCCGTCGGCAACCGTATCCGGCAGAACAACCCGAATGCCCAGGTGCTTTACATGCACTCGGAGGGCTTTGTCGCGGAGATGGTAAAGGCTCTGCAACACGGTACGATTGATGAATTCAAACGGAAAATGCGCTCGGTAAATGCGCTGCTCATAGATGACGTGCAGTTTTTTGCTGGTAAAGAGCGGTCTCAGGAGGAGTTTTTTCATACCTTCAATGCCCTGTTCGAGTCGCAACAACAGATCATCCTGACCAGTGACCGGTTCCCCAAAGAGGTCGACGGATTGGAGGATCGATTGAAATCACGATTCGGTTGGGGCTTGACGGTAGCGGTTGAACCGCCTGATCTGGAGACCCGGGTCGCGATACTGATGAGCAAGGGGCAACAACTGTTCGGCGTCGAACTTCCAAACGAAGTGGCGTTCTTTATCGGCAAGCGCGTGCGTTCCAACATCCGCGAACTCGAGGGGGCGTTGCGGCGAATCGTCGCCAACTCGCATTTCACTGGCAGACCGATAACCATGGATTTCGCCAAAGAGGCGTTGCGGGACCTCATCGCCGCGCAGGACAAAATGGTCACCATGGACAATATTCAGCGCACCGTTGCAGAGTATTACAAGATACGAACGTCTGATCTATTGTCTGGAAAACGCAGCCGCACGATAGCCCGACCGCGTCAGGTGGCGATGACCTTGTCGAAGGAACTGACCAACCACAGCCTGCCGGAGATAGGCCAGGCCTTCGGTGGCCGCGACCATACCACCGTGCTGTATGCCACGCGGAAAATCGCCGAACTACGCGACAGTGATCAACGTGTCGCCGAGGACTACAACAACCTGTTGAGAACCCTTAGTAATTGATGTGTGCGATCAGTGCGGAAAAAGGCAGTTCATACGTGACAGCATGTTATCCACAAAGCGCTTACAGGGCGCCAAGCGTTTCACAGCAGTAGTTTTTCGCTGATTATTTAAGTTAAGTTACTAAAATAAAAAGAGAAACTGATTCTACTAACAGGCCCGGCCGAGCCTAATAACAATAACAATTTTTAAATATAAGATTTTTAATTACTGAGATACCGGAGAACACGCAGCATGAAAATCAGCGCAAACCGGGATGATCTGCTCAGACCCCTGCAGCAGATCGTGGGTGTCGTAGAACGACGGCAAACTCTGCCAATCCTGGCAAACGTGCTGATCGGCGTTAAAGACAGCAAGCTGTCCCTGACGGCAACGGACCTTGAGGTGGAACTGCGTACGCAGGCGTCCGTCGAGGCAAAGGGCGAGGCCGAGTTCACAGTACCAGCGCGTAAGTTTATGGATATCGTCAAAGCGTTGCCGGACGGTGCAGGCGTGACCTTGGAGATCGAGGGCGACAAAGCAGTACTGCGGTCAGGAAGAGGGCGGTACACACTCGGGATGCTGCCGGCACAGGATTACCCTTCTATCGAGCCGGCTACCGCGAGCGACCGTTTCAGTCTTCCGGTTCGGGTCATGAAGCGACTGATCGAAAAGACACAGTTCGCCATGGCGCATCAGGATGTACGTTACTACCTGAACGGATTGTTGCTTGAGATAAGGCCGGGGCGAGTCCGAACAGTTGCCACCGATGGCCACCGCCTGGCACTGTGTGACGCCACATTCGAGGGGGACACTGGAATGGATATCCAGGTGATCCTGCCGCGTAAGGCTGTGATAGAACTGGGTCGATTGCTGGATGATTCCGAAACGCCGGCTCAGTTCGAGATCAGCAACAGCCACTTGCGGATAAACCTGGAACACAGCAGCTTTACCACCAAACTGATCGATGGCCGTTTTCCTGATTACGAAAGGGTGATGCCCAGCGGAAAGACTTCGTTGATGTTGGCGGACAAAGACGGTCTGCGACAGGCCTTGGCGCGTACGGCAATTTTGTCCAACGAAAAATACCGTGGTATCCGCTTTCGACTTGGGAAGGGACTCTTGCATCTGCAGGCACATAATCCGGAACAAGACGAGGCAGAGGAAGAAATCGAGGTGGATTACGATGGCCCGGAGATGACGATCGGATTCAATGTCGGTTACCTGCTGGATGTTTTGGGGGTGTTGGACGGTGAAGAGGTTCAGATAGCGGTGATCGATTCAAACTCGAGTAGCCTGCTTTCTCGCAAGGATTTCAACGAGTGTCGATACGTAGTTATGCCGATGAGGCTTTGAGCGGTCTGGCGAAGCAAAATCAGCGGTTAGGCTGTGCATAGGTATTTTTGGTGGAGAAAGGGGCCAATGAAGGGCCCCTTTTTCGTTTCTCGGGATTTAGCGGACAGGGTGCATAAGTGCTGATTTCCCGCCTTGAAATTGCAGATCTGCGGGTATTGCGGGAGTTGGTGATTGACCCTGGACCCGGAATCAATTTCATCGTCGGCGGCAATGGAGCCGGCAAGACATCGATTCTCGAGGGCATCTACCTGGCCGGAAGAGGCAGGAGTTTCCGTCATGCGGAGTCTGGGCCACTCATTCGTGTCGGTGCTGGTAGTGCAACGGTGGTCGTTCACATCGACAGGGGCAAGGGTTCGCGGCCGGGAATTCTTGGTCTGCGCAGGGAAAAATCGGCTATTGTCTGCCGCTTGGATGGGGTTGACCTTAAGAAGCGCTCTGACCTGGCCGAGGCTTTGCCGGTGCTATGGGTGGGTTCGCAGCCCCAGGTGTTTTTGGAACAAGGTCCAGAGGTCCGCAGGCGGTTCCTCGATATGGGATTGTTCCACGTGGAACAATCCTACCTGCAGATTGCCACAGAGCTTCAAAGGATACTGCGACAACGGAACGCTGCTCTGCGTGATGGGGATGCGGAAATGGCGGTGGTGTGGGACAAGCCTTTTCAGACGGTTGCCGATCAAGTGAACCACGCACGTGTTCGGCTCGTAGAGGATCTGATGCCACGGGTTTCCGATCTCCTGTCGACCTGGTCACTGGATCTCAAACTGGCGTACCGATACCGGCGCGGGTGGAACATCGAAAAACCACTGGCGGAACAACTTAAAGCAAAATTGGCTTCCGACTTGCGGATGGGGTTCACCGGCATCGGCCCGCAGCGCGCCGAACTGGCAATATTTTCTGATGGTTTGCCTGTAGAAAAGACATTGTCGAGGGGCCAGCAAAAAATGCTGTTGCTGGCACTTAACCTCGCTCTCCTCGATGTGGTACGCGAAACCACCGATTCGATGCCCGTGTTTTTGCTCGACGACTTGGCGGCAGAGCTGGATGAAGCAAATCGACGCAGCGTCGTTCAGTCTTTGATTGTGCGCAACGTGCAAACATTTCTTACGAAGATCGACGACCGGGCCATAAGCGCAGATCCCGTCGACACACGTACGTTCCACGTGGAACATGGTGCACTTAAGTAATTGGTATCCATGTATAATCTTTGCCGAATCAAATAACCTCACTATCCCATCATCCGCATGACAGACAACGACAAGCCGAATTCCTACGACACGTCATCGATTAAGGTTTTAAAGGGGCTCGATGCAGTCCGGAAACGACCTGGGATGTATATCGGTGATACGGACGACGGTACTGGCTTGCACCACATGGTGTTCGAAGTAGTCGATAACGCCATCGACGAAGCGCTGGCGGGATACTGCCACGAGATCCGCGTGATCATCCATGCCGACAATTCCGTCAGTGTCCGCGATGACGGGCGTGGAATTCCGGTAGGGATCCACGAGGAAGAGGGCGTGTCTGCCGCTGAAGTGATCATGACAGTGTTGCATGCGGGGGGGAAATTCGACGACAACTCGTACAAGGTATCCGGAGGACTACACGGTGTTGGTGTGTCGGTCGTGAACGCCCTGTCCGACAAACTGGAGTTGACCATCTGGCGCGAAGGCCACCAATACAACCAGATCTACAACCTCGGGGTTCCCGAGACGCCGTTGGCGGCAACCGGCGACAGCGACAAGACTGGCACACAGGTACGCTTCTACCCCAGTACCAAGATCTTCACCGATACCGAATTTCACTACGATATTTTGGCGAAGCGCCTCCGCGAACTCTCATTCCTCAATTCTGGTGTCCGCATTCACCTGAGAGACGAACGAAGTGACCGTGAAGATCTGTTCGAGTATGAGGGTGGCATTCGCGCGTTCGTCGAACACCTGAACCGCAACAAGACGCCGCTGCACGCCAATGTCTTCCATTTCTCGGCTGAACGGAATGGTGTCGGTGTCGAAGTGGCATTGCAGTGGAACGAGTCGTACCAGGAAAGCATTTTCTGCTTCACCAACAACATCCCGCAACGCGACGGTGGTACTCACCTGGCAGGTATGCGCGCGGCCCTGACCAGGACCTTGAACGGATATATCGAACAGGAAGGACTTGCGAAAAAACAGAAGGTGTCAACTTCGGGTGATGACGCCCGGGAAGGGTTGACTGCGGTGCTTTCGGTAAAGGTGCACGACCCGAAATTTTCGTCGCAGACAAAGGATAAGCTTGTATCTTCCGAGGTCAAAGCTGCAGTCGAGGCCCTGCTGGTGGAGAAACTGTCAGAATTCCTGGCCGAGAACCCGCAGGACGCCAAGACGATTGCCGGTAAGATGATTGACGCCGCACGCGCCAGGGAGGCTGCACGAAAGGCACGCGAGATGACAAGGCGTAAAGGTGTCCTCGATGTCGCAGGCCTACCGGGAAAACTTGCAGACTGCCAGGAAAAAGACCCAGCGCTTTCCGAACTCTACCTTGTAGAGGGTGACTCGGCCGGCGGTTCGGCAAAACAGGGCAGGGACAGGCGTACCCAGGCGATTCTGCCTCTGAAAGGGAAGATCCTTAATGTCGAGAAAGCACGATTCGACAAAATGCTTTCTTCCGCCGAAGTAGGTACTTTGATTACCGCTATGGGTTGTGGAATTGGACGAGAAGAGTTCGATCCCGACAAACTGCGTTATCACCGCATTATCATCATGACCGACGCCGACGTCGATGGTGCGCATATTCGTACGCTGTTGCTGACCTTTTTCTACCGTCAGATGCCTGCACTGATAGAACGCGGCCACATCTATATCGCTCAGCCGCCTCTCTACAAAGTCAAGAAAGGCAAGCAGGAAAATTATCTTAAGGACGATAGCGAACTCAACGCTTATCTGTTGCGTACTGCGCTGGATGGCGCCAGTTTGCTGGTCAACGCTGCCGCACCGCCATTGTCTGGAACGGCCCTGGAAGACCTCGCCAACAAGATGGTGACCGTCATCGCTATCCAGCAGCGGCTGGCCAGAAGGTACAACCCCGGCGTGATGCAACACCTGCTATACATGCCGCGAGTCACGGATGAACTTCTGGCGAATGCCGAGAGTTGGAACGGCTGGTTGCAGGAGCTGCAGAATCGACTCAATGCCGATACCGGTGTTTCGGACCGTTACCGGATCACGACGGTCGAGGCGGACGAGAGCCAGACCGCTGGCATCGTCATTGAACATTGGACCCATGGCATCGCCGCACAGAAGCACCTGCCCAATGATTTCTTCCACAGTCCGGACTATCAGAAGATCGCTGATATGGGCGATAACCTCGACGGCCTGCTGGCTGAAGACGCTGAGATCCGGAGGGGTGACAAAGGCAGACCGATTGCATCCTTTGAGCAGGCACTGCAGTGGCTGATGGAGGAGGCAAAACGTGGCCAGCACATCCAGCGATACAAGGGCCTTGGTGAGATGAACCCGGGTCAGCTTTGGGAGACCACGATGGATCCCTCTTGCCGGCGACTACTGCGGGTGAAAATCGAGGATGTGGTCGGTTCGGACCAGATCTTTACCACATTGATGGGTGACCAGGTGGAGCCGCGCCGTGATTTCATCGAGCGCAATGCGCTGACGGTGGAGAACCTGGACGTCTGAACCGGTGTAGCGTCAAGGTAGCATCACCAGACCGGCCCATGGTGAATTGATCCACAGGGTTATCCACAGCACACAGACGAATCGTTCTTTTCACGGAGAGCAGAGCCTTTGGCTCAGCAAGTGCCTGGCTTGCTTGGGCCGGAATTTCGTCAGTAAGCAAACACTTACGTTTAGTGCACTGATTTAGGAAGCTTTTCCTGTTCAGCTTCTATCCAGTGTTCGACCTCGTGCATGATCTTGGCCGCTTTCTTGCCGTCGCTACTGATGGCAGGTCCTATCACCACACGGATGGTCCCGGGATACTTCTTCACACCCCTTCTGCGCCAAAAGACGCCGGCATTGTGAGCGATCGGAATCACCTGGGCACCACTGCGTTCTGCCAGCACGCCCCCCCCCATACCGTATTTGCGACGTTCGCCGGGCGCTGTCCTGGTACCTTCGGGAAAGATCACCACGTAGCGGCCCTCGGCAAGACGGGCCTTGCCGTCTTCGACCACCTTGAGCACCGCACGGCGTCCCGCGGAGCGGTCGATCGGTATGGATCGCGCGAGCCGCAGCCCCCAGCCAAAAATCGGAAGCTGCATGAGTTCCTTCTTCAGCACCCAGGATTGTGCCGGTTGCATCAATCCCCGCAGACCGATGGTCTCCCAAGTCGACTGGTGTTTGGCCATCACGATACAAGGCCCGTCGGGCAGGTTCTCGATACCCTCGACCTCGTAACGCAACCCACAGAGCACCCGTTGCAGCCACAGATTGAGCAGCCCCCATCGGGTAGCGAGGACGTCTGCGAAACGCGCCGGCAGGAACCATCCGAAAAGCCCGATCGCCAGGCCAAACACCACGGTGCTGAGCACCATCGCCATGAAATAGATCACCGAGCGGATCAGTATCACGCAACCGGGCTCCCGGAAAACAGCCAATCCACCGCACCCGACAGGTCCTGAAACGGGTCACCACTACCGATCATCACCGGTATGGCCCTGGCCGCGACCGCGGCATTTCGACCATCGTCGCTGCGGCAAAAAAATATCACTCCCTGGAGTGGCACGTTGAAGCGCAGGCTGATTGACCGCAACAGGCCAGGTGCCGGTAATCGACATTCGCAGCGTTCGTCAGGACCATGCGGGCAGAAAAAAATACCGTCAACGTGCCCGCCGCAACGCGCCAGGGCATGGTGAAACCGCGCATGGGCACGGTTGACTTCGTCCCAGGACACGGCGCCGGCGCTGTTCGATAGGTGATTACTCACTATCGCCACAGTCACGCCAGCGTGATTCAAGCGAGCGATCGACTCCAGACTGCCGGGCACGGCGGGCCAGCCGTCGGTGCTCGCGATGCCGGTGCCCGCGACATCATCCGACACCACGGTGGCGCTTTCGAGAATCACCAGCTTGGGCAACCTGTTCATAGGCGGATAATAAGCGGGTCGAGCCAGCGCGTCCTAGTCAGCGTCGCGGAATTCAGACACACGGATTCGGCCGCCGATCATCCGGGCATCGCGCTGCATCAACTTTTCGATTTTCGACCAGAAGGCCGCTTTGAGTTCCAACCCGGCGGCGATGTCGGTACCCATTACCAGGATCAACAGATCCGCCACCTCTTCCGCCAGGGCCTCGCGGCTTCTTCCCTTGGTCACGCAGGCCGAGATCTCGCCGAGTTCTTCCGCCATCAAGGCCACGCGGTACGCGAGCTCCTCGCCACCGGTATTGCGAAAATCGTGCTTGTCGTGAAACGCCTGCACCGCGGCCATCATCACGTCCCAGGAATCGCTATCGGGTTTCATCCCTCAGGCCTGCAGCAGTGAGACATCGGCCACCTGAAGGAACTGGTGCGACAGCGACAACAACAGTGCCAACCGATTCGCGCGCACACTCGGCTTTTCCGCCATCACCATCACATCGTCGAAGAACTGGTCCACGGCGACGCGCAGCCGACTGAGCGCCTGAAGCGTGGCACCGTAGTTGGCGTCGCCAATAAGCGGCGCTGTCAGTGCGGCAACTGCCTGCACCTGGTCGAACAGTACCTTCTCTGCGGTCAGTTCAAACAGGTCGGGATCGACCGTGGCCGGAATTTCCTGGTCCGCCTTTTTCAGGATGTTGCCGATGCGCTTGTTGGCTGCGGCCAATGCCTCGGCCTCCGGCAGCGACCGAAAATCGGTAACGGCACGCACCCGGTGTTCGAAGTCCGCGACCGAAAGCGGCGAAACCGCGGCCACTGCATCGAACACGTCCTGGCTGGTACCAGAGTCGCTGTACAGGCCCCTGAGACGCTCTATCATGAACCCGTACACCAGGTCGGCTACTGCGGTTTCGGTCAATTTGTCCTGCAGCTGCGTCTCCGCCTCGCCGAGCAATGCCTTGAGGTTAAGCGGCAGCGCATGCTCACGCAGGATACGCAGCGCGCCCAGCGCAGCGCGGCGCAACGCAAATGGGTCCTTGTCGCCGGTCGGCTTCATACCGATACCGAAGATTCCAACCAGGGTGTCCAGCTTTTCGGCCAACGATATCGCGATGCCGGTACGGGTCTGTGGGAGCCGGTCACCCGAAAAACGCGGCATATAGAATTCGTCCATCGCCTGCGCGAGTTCGGCCGGTTCGCCATCCCGCAGTGCCTGGTACCGGCCCATGACCCCCTGCATCTCCGGGAACTCAAACACCATATCGGTCATAAGGTCACAGCGGCTGAGTTCGCCGGCCCGCAGCGCCAGTGCCGGATCGCCACCGATCTTGTCGGCGACATGAGCAGCCAGGGTCGCGACCCGAGCGGACTTCTCGCGCATGCTGCCCAGATCTTTCTGGAACACCACATGTGCCAGCTTGGGCTGATGATCCTCGAGACGTCTTTTGCCGTCCTGCTCCCAGAAGAACATTGCGTCGGCCAGGCGTGGCCGCACGACACGCTCATTGCCCTGCCGGATTACGTCCGGCTGCTTGCTCTCGATGTTGGCGATGGTGATGAAGTGGTTCATCAACCTGCCGTCGTTGTCGAACACAGGAAAATATTTTTGATTGCCCTTCATCGTTGCGACGAGGGCCTCCTGCGGCACGGCAAGGAAGCGCTGCTCGAATGCGCCTGTGATCGGGACCGGCCACTCGTTGAGCGCTGTTACCTCGTCCAACAGCTGGTCGTCGAGGTCCGGTCGCCCCCCCAAGGCCTTGGCTGCGACAAGCACCTGCTCCCTTATGCGCGTGCGGCGTTTGTCAAAGTGAGCAATTACTTTCCCCAGAGATTCCAAGACCTCTGAATAGTCCTCGGGGTTGTAGAGCGTGATCGCCTGCGGGTGGTGAAAGCGGTGGCCGTAGGTCTTGTTGCCGGCTTCGGCATCCAGCAGCGTGCAGGGGACGACCTGGTCGCCGTGCAGGTATACCAGCCAATGAACCGGGCGAACGAATTGTGCATCGGAATCACCCCAGCGCATGCGCTTGGGGATCGGAAGCCGATTCAATGCGTTCTCGGCGATCGCCGGCAGCAACTCTGCCGCGCGCTGACCGGGCTGATGGACGTTGTAGACCAGCCAGCTGCCCTTGTCGGTCTCCAGTGTCTGCAATTGATCGCTGCTGACGCCGCATGACCGTGCAAAGCCCTCGGCTGCCTTGGTCGGTTTGCCGTCTTCTCCAAAGGCGGCGGCCAAAGCGGGTCCGCGTCGCTCGACATGACGGTCCGGCTGCGCCAGGGCGCAGTCAAGCACCAGCAGCGCCAGCCGACGCGGCGCGCAGTAAGTGGTCACTTCGCCATGTGTCAGCGCGACATCGTCGAGACCCCTGAGGAATTCCTGTGTGAGCGACGCGGCGAGACGCTTGAGTGCCACCGGTGGCAGCTCTTCGGTGCCCAGCTCGAACAGCAGGTTGGCCGTCTTGATCTTGTCGTCAGCCATTGACCACCTCCTTCTCGCCGGCGCCGACCATCGGGAAGCCCAGTGCCTCACGGGCATCGTAATAGGCCTGTGCGACCGCCCGCGCCAGCGTGCGGACCCGAAGGATGAAGCGTTGGCGCTCGGTGACGGAGATCGCGTGGCGCGCGTCGAGCAGGTTGAACGCATGCGACGCCTTGAGCACCTGCTCATATGCCGGCAACGGCAGACCCGCCTCGATCAGGCGCGTCGAGTCCTTCTCGCACTGATCGAACAGCGTAAACAGGAAATCCACGTCGGCGTGTTCGAAGTTGTAGGCCGACTGCTCGACCTCGTTCTGATGAAACACATCACGATAGGTCACGGGACCCTGTGGTCCGACCGTCCACACCAGATCGAAAACCGACTCGACGCCCTGCAGGTACATCGCGATGCGTTCAAGGCCATAGGTGATCTCGCCGGTAACCGGCCGGCAGTCCAGTCCCCCGACCTGCTGGAAATAGGTGAACTGCGTGACTTCCATCCCGTTGAGCCAGACCTCCCAGCCGAGTCCCCAGGCGCCCAGCGTCGGGGACTCCCAGTTGTCCTCGACAAAGCGGATGTCGTGCACCAGCGGGTCTATCCCCATCATCTTCAGCGATCCCAGGTACAGCTCCTGGATATCTTTCGGAGAGGGCTTCATCGCCACCTGGAACTGGTAGTAGTGCTGAAGCCGGTTGGGATTCTCGCCGTAGCGGCCGTCGGTCGGCCGCCGCGAGGGCTGCACATAGGCAGCATTCCATGGCTCCGGGCCGATCGACCGCAGAAAGGTGGCGGTATGGAAGGTCCCGGCCCCCATCTCCATGTCGTAAGGTTGCAGGATCGCACAGCCCTGCTCGGCCCAGTATTTTTGCAGGGCGAAGATCAGGCCCTGAAAGGTGGAAACATCCGGCGCGTTGCTCATGGTCGAAAATCCGTGGGGGCTCGCTACTCGCTAAAAGCCCGTAAGTATACAACCGCGACCGCCGTCTATCCTTATAATGTCGCGCTTTTCGTCGCCACCGCACACCAGATGAACAAGCAAGCAAAGGCACTCGCACTGATCTCCGGCGGACTCGATTCGCTGCTGGCCACCAGGGTCGTTCTGGACGAGGGGGTGCATGTAGAGGGCATCAACTTTTTCACGGGTTTCTGTGTCGAGGGACACACACACGCGATCCGCAAGAAGGATCGCGAACGGCCCAAGCGCAACAATGCACTATGGGTCGCGGAACAACTCGGCATCAAGCTGCATATCGTGGATATTGTCGACGAGTACAAGGACGTCGTGTTCAACCCCAGGCACGGCTACGGTGCCCACATGAACCCCTGCCTCGACTGCAAGATCTTTATGGTGCGCAAGGCGCGCGAATGGATCGAACAACGGGGCTTCGATTTCGTGATCACCGGCGAGGTGGTCGGTCAGCGCCCGAAATCACAGCGCAAGCAGACCATGCCGATCGTGCAGCATGAGTCGGGAATCGAGGATCGTCTGCTGCGACCGTTGAGTGCGCAGAATCTACCGCCCACCGTGGCCGAGCGTGAAGGCTGGATTCGACGTGACCGGATGCATGGATTTTCCGGTCGCAGCCGCAAACCGCAGATGGCGCTGGCCGCGCACTACGGGTTTTCCGACTATGCGCAACCGGCCGGTGGTTGTTGTTTTCTCACGGATGAGAGTTATTCCGTGAAACTGCGTGACCTGTGGGACGCACGCGGTGCCCGCCAGTACGAACTCGATGACATCATGCTGCTGAAGGTGGGCCGCCATATCCGCCCGGCGCCACATTTCAAGGTCATCGTGGCGCGCGAGGAGGGAGAGGGCAATTTCCTTGGCGGCTACCGCAAGCAGTACCCCAGCCTGACGATTACCAGCCACGGCGGTCCGTTCGCGCTGCTGGATGGCACCGTGAACGACAATGATGTCGCCTTGGCGGCGCGCATCGTCGGCCGCTACAGCCAGGGCCGCGACGCACCTTTCATCGAACTGGAATACCGGGCGCTTTCCGGTGAGACGCGCGCGCTGCGCGTGCCGCCAATGAGCGCCGATGAGATGCCAGCCGATTGGCTGATCTGAACACCGCGCCTTACCGCGAAGTCCCCTCGCCGCTGCCATGGTCCGATGTGACCAATGGATGGCAGCGGATCGAGCCGGTCACATGGCGCTCACGCCCGAACCACGAGTTCCGCTCGGATCGGGCGTCGAAATCGCATTCGAACCCTTCGCCGGTGCGCCACCGCTGCGTTGGCTTGTCGCCGCCACCGAGGTCCAGATCGAGAAGCCCGAACTGATCACCGATCGCGACCGTCACGGTGTCGTTGAACGATGCGCAACCGCCCAGCAAGCCGCCAAGGCCCATCAATACGAGCGCGCGAAACTGAACAGCCGAAGCCATTTGTCCTCCAGTGGTGAGCGGCCCCACGACGGGCCTGCCTGCAAGTGTAAACCGGGATTCTCGGGTATCATGCGGCCCCTATGCCGCCGCGTCACGAAACCATCGATTGCCATCGTTTGCTTTGTCCCATGCCGGTTATCCGGGTACAGGACAAGGTCGAGACGCTGTCCCCCGGCGACCTGCTGACCGCTTTGTGTACGGATCCCGGCGCACTGAACGACATTCCCGCGTGGTGCCGAATCAACGGGCACGAGGTCGTCGGAACCGAGACGCGTGATGCCGAGTACATCGTGACGGTGCGGGTCGGACCGTCGGTGAACCCGGCCTGATGTCGATGCCGCAGGCCAATCCGTCAACGCACACGCAGCGCGACGTCACCGATCAGCGACGTACTGCACGCGGCCGCGATACCCGACGGGTTGCGGTCGTAAGTGCGGTCGTCAACCTGTTGCTGGCAGGGCTTCAGGTGGTAATCGGACTGATCGCCAATTCCGCAGCGCTGGTCGCCGATGGCATTCACACCACCTCCGACCTGCTGTCCGATGTCCTGGTGTGGTTTGCCGCGCGCCACGCGTCGCTGGCGCCCGACGAGGATCATCCCTACGGTCATGGCCGTTTCGAAACAGCGGCCACGCTTGGACTGGGGATTCTGCTTGCGCTGGTCGGACTGGGTATTGTCTGGGCAGGTGCCGAACGCATGCTCGAAAGCGACCGCCCCCCGCCCGGCCAGCTGGCGATAGCGGTTGCCGCGTTCGGTATTCTGGCCAAAGAGGCGCTGTACTGGTACACGATGGCCGCCGCCCGGCGGCTGAAATCAGACATGTTGCGGGCCAATGCATGGCATCATCGCTCCGATGCGATCTCGTCGGTCGTGGTCCTGGTCGGGGTAGCCGGCGCCGTCCTGGGGTTCAGTTACCTGGACGCCCTCGCCGCCGTCGTGGTCGGCCTGATGGTGGCCCGTATCGGCTGGGATCTCGGCTGGCGTGCGCTCACCGAGCTGGTGGATACAGCGCTGGACGAGGAC
>JAGRHB010000049.1 GCA_020445245.1 Gammaproteobacteria bacterium | reverse complement strand
GTGTTCGGTGAACTTGACCGCGTTGGCGAGGAAGTTCTTCAACACCTGGCGCACCTTGTCGACGTCGGTCTCAATGCGCTCGGGTACACCGTCTTCGATACGCAGCTCGAAGTGCAGTCCCTTGGCGTCGAACTGGGGCTCGAGCAGCAGACGCAGGTCCTCGAGGACCTCGGCCAGCACCACCGGCTCCACGTGCAGGTCGAGCCGACCTGCCTCGATGCGCGAGAGATCGAGGATGTTGTCGATCAACGCCTTTAGATCGCACCCTGCCTTGTGAATCACGTCGGCCTGCTGTTGCGACTCGTCGCTGAGTTCGCCGCTTTTGGCCGCCAGCAGCTTGGACAGCAGCAGGATCGAGTTGAGCGGAGTACGCAGCTCGTGACTGACGTTGGCCAGGAACTGCGATTTGTAGCGGTTGGTAGCCTCCAACTCGCGGGCATGGGCGCGCAGGTTGCGGGTCTGGCTGGCATGGGTACGCGACAGGCGCGTCAGGTCGGCAGCCAGCTGGCGCAGCTCGGGTGAGCCTGTCCAGTTGAACGCCACCGGCTGATCCGATTCCAGGGTCTTCTGCACCCCTTCGGTCAGGTCACGACTGAAACGCTCGGCACGCCGGGTGATCCAGCGCGCAACGACGAACTGCAACACCACCAGGCCGAGCACGATCAGCAGTACACGCAGCACGATCTCGGTACGGAAGATCTGCAGCGGCTCGTCATCCACCGGGCGGCCCACCCACAAGGTGTGACCGTCGACCGTACGAAACATCGGCACCCAGATGGCCCGCTTGTCGCCCTTTTCCCACAGCACCACACGACTGGCCTTGAAGTCCCTGTCCAGTCCCGGATAGTCGTCGAATGCGTTGCCCTCGCGGCCCGGCAGATCGGGCAGCCGCAGATACCTGCCGTCATCGTGCACCCACAGGGTCTTGGCATCACGCCTGACCAGGCCCGCGATGTCGAGAGTGATCGCGACCAGGCCGATCGGTGGATCACCTGCCGTCGCCGAGGCGATCGGGCTGAGCAACTGCAGCGTAAACACCCGGGCCGGGTCGTCGGCCGTCAGATCGATGCGCAAGGGACTGAGCACCACGTTGCTCAAACGCCCGGACAACAGCAGCGCCACCTGGTCGGGCGGCACGCCGCGCAGGCGCCGCGTCGTCGGCTGCCACTTTCCGCTGCCACTCTCGCGCTCCAGCCAGAAACGCTCGATACCGCTCTCGTCGAGGAACAGGATCTCGGTGATATCGCGCTCGTCTCCGAGAATACGGTTGATCCACTGTGTATAACGGGCGCGCGCCAGATCAATCTCGGCCTGGTCGCCACCACCGCCGTTGCCCACCAGCGCGCCGGGCTCCGGGAGCTTTGCCAGCAGACGCACGCTGGCGTCACGGCTGGCCAGGTGCTGATCGAGGTCACTGAAGTCCGCGCGCAGGTTCTGCAGGAAGGCGTGACGGTAAAACAGGTCGACCCGCTCCAGCACCAGCGGCAGGTTGATGACCACCGCCAGCATCAGTGGCACCAGGCCGAACAGGAACAGGAACAGCAGGATACGCATGCGCAACGACATGCTGCGCACGATAGCCTCTGGCGCTGTGGAATAGAATCCCCGTCAGACAATCACGAGGCACCCGGGATGTCGCTGACCATCCTCTACCAGGACGCGTATTACGTCGCCATCGACAAACCGGCCGGCCTGCTGGTCCACCGCAGCCCGATCTCCACCGACCGCATGTTTGCACTGCAGACCCTGCGCGACCAGCTGGGCCGCCGGGTGTACCCGGTGCACCGCCTGGACCGCGCAACCTCGGGGGTGCTGGTGTTCGGCCTGAGCGCCGGATCCGCAAGCCGTCTGGCTGCACAGTTCGAGTCGCGCCAGGTCGACAAGGAATACCTCGCGGTCGCCCGCGGCTGGGTCGAGCCAGGCGGGACGATCGATCACCCGGTCGCCGACGAGGATGGCAGCGGGATCGCACAGCCGGCATCCACATCCTACCGCTGCCTGGCCAGAGTCGAACTGCCGTTTGCGGTGGACCGCCACGCGACGGCACGTTATTCACTGGTGAGCGTGTCGCCGCAGACCGGCCGGCGCCAGCAGATCCGCAAGCACTTCAAGCACATCTCGCATCATCTGATCGGTGACACCACGCACGGCAACGGCCGGCACAACCGGTTTTTCCGGGAGCAGATTGGCATCGCGCGCCTGCTGTTGATGTCACACAGGCTGGCGTTCACCCACCCCTACACGCAGGTGTTTGTGGAGATCACCGCACCGGCCGACGCGGACTGGGCGCGCGTCGGCACACTGTTCGACTGGCCTTTGTCGCGCGCCGCAGCGAGCGGCTGAGCCTTGTCTATGGTGCCCGCCGGGCCCACAACATCGGGATTCGTTAACCGGCGTCAATAGGAATCCGCCATGAGACTGGCAACGCGGCACCAGATTTGACAAAGTCGCGCGAGTGGAAAGACTCAAGCACCTCCTCGCCCCACTGCTGAGCAGCGCCCGCGACCTGTTGCCTATCGTCGTGGTGATCGCCTTTTTCCAGATCGGCGTACTGCAGCAACCCATCCCCAATCTCGGCGAGATCGCGCTCGGCACCCTGTTCGTGATGATCGGCCTGGCGATGTTCGTGCGTGGTCTCGAGATGGGATTGTTCCCGATCGGCGAGAGCATGGCCTATGCCTTTGCGCGCAAGGGCTCGCTGAGCTGGCTGCTGCTGTTCGCGTTTGCGCTGGGCTTCGGGACGACCGTTGCCGAACCCGCGCTGATCGCCGTCGCGGCTGAGGCTGCCGAGGTTGCGGCAGTGGGCAAGATGATCGAAGACACACCCCAGGCGCGCGAGAACTACGCCGACGGCCTGCGTGTCACGGTGGCGTTGTCGGTCGGCTTTGCGATCCTGGTGGGTGTGCTGCGCATCATCCGCGGCTGGCCGATCCACTACCTGATCATTGCCGGCTACATCGGGGTGATCATCATGACCGGTTTCGCCCCGCCCGAGATCATCGGTATTGCCTACGACTCCGGTGGGGTGACGACATCCACCATCACGGTACCGCTGGTGACCGCGCTCGGCGTCGGTCTGGCTTCCTCGATCAAGGGGCGCAACCCGATGGTGGACGGCTTTGGCCTGATCGCCTTCGCCTCGCTGACACCGATGATCTTCGTGATGGGTTACGGGATGGTGATCTGAGTGTCGACAGGTCCCTTCATCGAGTTGCTTCAGACCCTGCTGGACACCGTCACCGATGTTCTGCCAATAGCGCTGACGATCTTCGGCTTTCAGCTGCTGGTATTGCGCAAGCCAATACCGCGGCTCAGTCGCGTGTTGCTGGGATTCGTTTATGTGCTGGTCGGTCTCGCCTTCTTTCTCGAGGGGCTGGAGCTGGCGCTGTTCCCCCTGGGCAAGCTGATGGCCGCGCAGCTCACCGATCCGGCATTCATCGCCGACGTCACCCACCATGTGGCAGCATTCAACTGGTGGGACTACTACTGGGTCTACCTGTTCGCCTTCGCGATCGGCTTTTCGACCACGATCGCCGAGCCATCGCTGCTGGCGGTCGCAATCAAGGCCCACCAGGTCTCGGCCGGCAGTATCAGCGTAATGGGCCTTCGTGTGGCCGTGGCCCTGGGGGTCGCGATCGGCATCGCACTCGGCACCTTCCGAATAGTGACCGGCACGCCGCTGCACGGGTACATCATCGCCGGCTATATCGTCGTGGTCGTCCAGACCTATTTCGCGCCGCGGATCATCATTGCGCTTGCCTATGACTCAGGCGGTGTCACGACCTCGACCGTCACGGTACCCTTGGTCGCCGCACTCGGTCTCGGCCTCGCCAGCACAGTGCCGGGACGCAGTGCACTGCTCGACGGCTTCGGCCTGATCGCCTTTGCCAGCCTGTTCCCGATGATGACCGTGATGGCCTATGCCCAGCTGTCCGAATGGCGCGCCAGGCAGGCGGGCCAATCCCACTGAGGAGCCTTTTCCATGCACTTCAAACTCCTGATCGCATTCGTCAACGACGACAAGACCGACGCGGTACTCAAATCCGCGCGCAGTGCCGGCGCGACCGGCGCCACGGTGATCAACAACGCCCGCGGTGAGGGGTTGAACGAGGCAAAGACGTTCTTCGGCCTGTCGCTCGACACTCAACGTGACATGCTGCTGTTTCTGGTCGAGGAGCATCTGGCCCGCCAGATCCTCGAAGAAATCGCAAGTGCCGGCGAGTTCGAATCCAGACCGGGCTCCGGCATCGCAATTCAGATCGACGTCGAGGACGCAGTCGGCGTCACTGGCCAAGTGGCCAAACTCCATGAACTTGTAGAGGAAGAGATATGAGCAAACTCGAGCTGGTCCGGGTGCGCGACGTCATGAAGGTCGAATTCGACGTGGTCGACGGCCTGGCAACCGTGGCCGATGCATTGCGTGATATGAAACACATCGACACCAAGGCGCTGGTGGTACGAAAGCGCAACGACGAGGACGAATATGGGATCGTCGAACTCGAAGATATCGCCACAGGTGTGCTGGCCAAGAACCGCGCGGCAGAGCGGGTCAATGTCTACGAGATCATGAACAAGCCGCTGATCGGCGTCGATCCGGACATGGATATCCGTTACTGCGCACGCCTGTTCGAGCGCTATCAGCTCAACCGCGCAGCCGTGGTCGAGAACCGCGAAGTGATCGGCATCGTCAGTTACGCCGATATCGTGATCAAGGGCATGAAAAAACTGCTGGAGTGAGGTGGATCCGGCAACCCACAAGCGTTGCGCTGCCGCGCGCCGTCAGAGTGCACGTACCAGCTCGAGGACCTGTTCGGCGTGGCCCTTGGGCTTCACGTCGTACAAGGCATGACGGATGCTGCCGTCGGCCCCGACGATGAAGGTCGAACGCACGATGCCCATCTTTTTCTCGCCGTTCTTTTCTTTTTCCTGCCATACACCATAGGCATCGCACAACTGTCCTTCGACGTCGGCAACCAACTGGATACTCAGGCCGTACTTGTCGCGGAACGCCGCATGGCTGACACAGGTGTCTTTGCTCACCCCGACCACGGCGACCCCGAGCGCCTCGAATTCACTCATCAGCTCGGTGAACTCGATGCCCTCCATCGTACAGCCAGGGGTGTCGTCCTTGGGATAGAAATACACGACATAGGGTTTGCCGCTGAGGCTCGCTGAATCGGTCATCGTCATGTCGGCATCCGGCAGAACGAACTCGGGCGCCTGGTCTCCAGCATTCAGCATCTGAACCTCCTCTTGTGGTTGTGTTTTGCGCGAATTTAGGTTGCGGGTGCACCTCCGTCAACCGTCGTACAGAAAGGCTTCCCCGTGGTGAGCGAGCACGTGGCGCAGATGGCCCCCCATTGCGTCGCGCCCGCAGAGTGCAAAACCGGCACAGATCTGCACAGCAGTGCGGTGCTGCAAATGCCAGGCAACCAGAGGTGCAAGACTGTCGGCATCGCTGTCGGCACGCGCCGCCAGTCTGACCACTGTCCGCCACAGCACCGCGTCGGCGGTCGCCGGCAGCCTTGCGCCGCCGGCGACACGCCCGATGGCGACCCGGTCATCCGCGGTCAATGGCAGATCGGTACAGTCACGCCCCCGCAACAGCAGGCACGCCAGGTGGCTGTCCAGGGCCTGCAGGCCGGCCCCGAGCGACCAGGGCAATGCCTGGAGAAAACGGTCGCCGGCGAGCCGCGCAAGCGCGCAGCCACGCCCGCTGAGGCCGCGCAGCATGAACAGCGAATGCGCTGCACTGGCGGGATCGACCCGCACGCCGAGACGCACCGGGGCAAACCCGGACGCCCGCCAGAAGCCGAGCAGTGCGCCCTCGATGCCGAAGGTACACCCGAGCAGGTCCTTGGCCCGTGCACTGCCCCATTGCGCCGCGGCATCCAACAGACGACCACCGATACCGCACCGCCGCTGCGCCGGGTGTACTGCGATACGCTGAACACGCAGTACACGCTGCGCGAGGCAGTCATCGAGCCCGGCATGCACCGCCAGCGACTGCGCCAACAGGTGACCACGCGGGCGGCGCCCACCATCGAGTACCTGGGCGGCCATCGGTGCGTCAAACCCGCCCTCCGTGACCGCCAGCAGCACGCCGGACACCGTATCGCCACGACGTGCAAGCCACAGGTGCACGTCCGGGTTGTCGAGCAGCTGGCGCAGATCGGAGGGACGCGTCTGGTAATGCGCATTCACCAGCAGGCCGAACACGCGACGCAGCAAGGGTTCGTCGGCGGCGAGTTGCTGCTGGTCGATCTTGTCGATCCCTATTTCGGCATCCTGCGCATCGGTCGCACTGCCCAGGTCGACATCGAGCACAAAAGTGCGATTGAGCAGCAGCTCCAAGGGGTCGTCTGCAGGCCAACGCAACGGCTGCGTCAGTTGCATCCCCCTCCACTGCGGCATCAGCCGCTCCAGCGTGGATCTGAAGCGCAGCTCGAATCCACGTCCACTGCCCTCGTAGCCGTGCACGGTCGACGCAAACACCAGCCGGTTGTGGTGATCGAGCAACTTCGCCAGCACACTGACCGGGATAGCCGCCGCCTCGTCGACCATCACCAGCCCAAGACTGTCCGGCACCTCCGCCAGGCAGTCAGCGGGGAGGCGGAAACACAGCCGCCCGGCGCCGATCGTCACGTCTTTGACCCCCTGCGGCATCTCCCCGGCATGCGCCATCGCATGCCGAAACAACGTCGTCGCCGCGGCACGGTGCGGGGCCACCACGGTGATCCGCGGCAACCCGGCCATCAGCAACCGGGCGGCCGCAATACCCAGGACGGTCGATTTCCCACGGCCGCGATCGGCGGTGAGCACCAGCGGGCGCCTCGCATGCCCATGAGCGACACGCTCCACGGCGGCGACCGCGGCCGCCTGGTCGTTACTCAAATGGAATGGAGCCGCAACAGATGGCGCCATGCGCAGGGTGATCGACGAATCCGGCGTGACGATATGCACCGCCGGTGCCTCACGCCATAGACCGCACAGGCGCCCAAGGAAATGCCCCGGCATATCGCCGACCTCGTGCGGATAGGCGGCAAAACGCACCTTGTCCGGGTCTTCGAACGACGGCCAGCTCTGCATTGACGGCGCCAGTACCACGCAATCACCGCCGCCACGCAGTGTGCCCAGCGCGGCGGCGAAGGCGTCGGGATTGAAACCCTGGTGCGCATTTACCACCAGGAGGCGGCACTCACTGCCCAGACGCTGTACCACTTCGTGTGCTGGCACGGGCTCCACACCCGGACCAGCAGTCGACGCGATCCACAGCGTGTCTGCAAGATCTTCGACGCCGAGCTGGTGCCTTACCCAGCCCTCACCCCATGCCTGGTCACCGGCAAGCAGCAGCAGACGCCTGTGTGCCGGCAGGCTCACTCCGACCAAAGAAACGGCTCCTCGTAGTGGGCGATGTTCTCGTGTGAAGACTGCATCCGCGCCTGCACGCGGGCGACGCGGATCAGGCGCTCGTCCATGGTCTTGGGGTACAGGCGAAACAGGCGCGCCAGCGCCGATGCGCGACGCGCTGCTGCCCGCTCGAGGCGAACACGCTCGGCATCACTGAAGTGATGCAACTGCAGCAACGCCGGCGCCCACCAGTCTATGAAGTCCTCGGCCAGGGCCCGCTGCCGCCGATCGGGCCAATCCGTGGTCAGCAGAAATCGGGGGAAAAAACCCGCTGCACGACTGCCACGCTGTGCCGCGCTGCCGCCGCCGACATCATCGCGCTCGAACCACTCGGCCATGGGGCGCCTGCCGGCACGCTGTGCGATCAGGTCTTCGAGTTCGGCGAGGCCGGCGAACTCGTCAGCTGCCGCCTTGCCCGGCAGCCAGCGCGGCTGCACCGCCGGCGGGACCGGCTCATCACACAGGCGGCTGTCGATCAGCACCAGCGGCTCACGCGTCTGTGCATCCAGCAGCCAGTACTCGCGACGGTCCTGCAGTGGAAACGGCGTCTGTCTGGCGAACGCCTCCAGCGCCCCGATCAACGGCTCGCCGATGCGCTCGATCAGGTCGCCTGCGGCCGTGCCGCGCACCATCGCGCGGCGCAGACCGGAATCGGCTGTCCAGGTGCCGAAGCGCACTTCGGAAAGCCCCGAGTGCGCAAGTATGTCGGGGTGCGCCGCGTACAGCACCCAGTGGACGCCGTCTGTGCTTTCGGCCTCGCCATCACCGACGCGGATGACCTGCAGGACACCCTGAAACGGCGCCATCAGACGGCGGGCGAAACACTCCACGATCATCGACTTGCCATCCGCCCGGCTCCCACAGGTCCTGCCACTCCCACCGACACATTGTCAGTCAGAGTTAAGCACCTGCAACGGTGGTACGCCAAGCAGTCGGCGCGTGGCCAGCCAACCCACCAGGCCGACGACCAGCGTGCCGCCGCCGATGCCGAGCCACCACACGTCGGGACTGACGCGCCCCGGCAATTCGAACAATTCGACCGCTATCACGTAGCCGCTGACGCTCGCCAGGCCCGCTGCCAGCAGGCCGCCGATCAAACCCAGCAGACCGAACTCGGCCAGCAGGCCGCCCAGCAGGCGTCGCCTCGAGGCCCCGAGGGTGCGCATGATCGCCACCTCTCGAGCGCGTTCATCACGACTCACCTGCGCCGCCGCAACACTGACCAGCGCCGCCGCGAGCAACGTGAATACGAAGACCATCTCGACGGCCAGGGCACCGCGTTCCATGATCGCACGCACCTGGGCCAGGATCGGGCGCACGTCGATCACCGAGACCGCGGGGAACTGCTGCACCAGCTCGAGGGTCAGCCCTTCCGACGCCTCATCGAGATACAGGCTGGACAGATAGGTGACCGGCAGATCGAGCGCCATCTGCGGCGGTGCGACGACGAAGAAGTTCACGTTGAAGGAATCCCAGGCAACCGAGCGCAGACTGGTGACTGGCGCGCGCACGGTCTGGCCGGCCACATCGAAGGTCAAGGTGTCGCCGAACTGTATACCGAGGCTCTTCGCCAGCCCTTCCTCGACCGAAAACTGCGCCTGTGGCGGCTCGCCCGGCTCCCACCAGCGCCCTGCCTGGATACGGTTGTCGCGCTGCATGTCGGCACTGAAGCCGAGGTTGAACTCGCGCGCGGCGAGGCGACGCGCACGCAGGTCCGTGTAGCCCTCCGGATCGACCTGCCGGTCGCCGATCGCAACCAGGCGTGCACGCGCCATGGCGTAGAGACCGGAATTGGCGATCTGTCGCGTCAGCAGCAATTTTGCCAGCGCCGCACGTTCCTCGGGCTGGAGGTTGATCAGGAAATGATTCGGCGCCTGCTCGGGCAGGCTGCCCTGCCAGGTGTCGATGATGTCGACCCGGACCACGGCCAGCAGCAGGAGCAGCGTGATACCCAGGCCGAAACCTGCCAGCTGCAACAGCGTGAGCTGCGGGTAACGTGCGAGTGCCGCCAGTCCCAATGCGGCATTGCCACCGGCACGCCGCAATGGGCTCAATG
>JAGRHB010000498.1 GCA_020445245.1 Gammaproteobacteria bacterium | reverse complement strand
AGGACACTGCTCGAAACAGCGCAAAAACGTCGCGCAAGAGGAGAAACCGAGCCTTCCTGCCCCGGGCTGGCGGTTCGGGGGGGGACGGCGACCGGCCGAGTGCCGGGAGCACCACCGGCAGGGTCAGATGACTTTGGAAAACCGCGCAGTCTGGCCGGCAGCGCCCAGATACCGGTCGAACACCATGCAGATATTGCGGATCAGCAGACGACCGGCAGGCAGGACGTCGATCACCCTGTCATCGATCGCGATCAGGCCGTCCCGGGCCATCACCCGCAAGCGGCCAAGCTCGTCGGCAAAATAATCCCCAAAGCGGATGTCCCATTCGCGCCCGACCGTGTCCATATCAAGGGTGAAATTGCAGATCAGCTGGGTGATCACCGCGCGCCGCAGTTCGTCGTCACGCGTCAGTTCGATACCACGAAACACCGCCAGTTCTCCGGCATCGATACGTGCGTAGTACTCGTCCAGGGTGCGCATGTTCTGCGCATAGGTGTTGCCGACCATGCCGATCGAGGTGACACCGAGGGCGACCAGGTCGCAGTGCGCATGCGTCGAGTAGCCCTGGAAATTGCGGTACAGCTGGCCCTCGCGCTGCGCCAGCGCAAGTTCGTCGTCGGGCCGCGCGAAATGGTCCATGCCGATGTAGACATAGCCAGCCGCCGCCAGGTGCTCACCGATCTGCTGCAGCATGTCCAGCTTCTGGTCCGGACTCGGCAGCTCGGCCTCGTTGATCCGGCGCTGCGGCTTGAAGCGCTCGGGCAGGTGTGCGTAGTTAAAGACCGACAACCTGTCCGGCGCCGCCTCGATCACCCGCTCCAGCGTGGCGACAAACGACGTGGCGGTCTGAAACGGAAGACCGTAGATCAGGTCCACGCTGATCGAACGAAAACCCTCGCGCCGCGCCGCGTCCAGTGCACCGAAGGTTTCCTGCGCACTCTGGATACGGTTGACCGCCTGCTGCACCTTGGGATCGAGATCCTGCAATCCCAGGCTCATGCGGTTGAAGCCGATCTCGCGCAACACACCGATCGTGGCTTCGGTGACCTCGCGCGGATCGATTTCGATCGAATACTCGCCGCTGTCGTCGTCGAGCAGCCGAAAGTGCTTTGCCGTTTCTGCCATCAGCTCACGCATCTGCCCTTCGCTGATGAACGTGGGCGTACCACCGCCCCAGTGCAATTGCTCGACCGGTCGACTGTCGTCGAACAACTCGCCCTGCATCGCCATCTCCCGATACAGCCGATCCAGGTAGGGCTGGGCACGTGAACGATCCTTGGTCACCACCTTGTTGCACGCACAGTAGTAACAGACG
>JAGRHB010000497.1 GCA_020445245.1 Gammaproteobacteria bacterium | reverse complement strand
TTGGCCGGCAGGACCTGGGGCTCACGCTCGGACTCGTCGTAGTTGGGGCTGAAATCGACGGTTTCCTTGTCGATGTCTGCGAGCAGCTCGTGCGCGATCTTGGCCATGCGCACTTCCGTGTAACGCATCGCCGCCGGGGCGTCCCCGTCGACCGAGCCGAAGTTACCCTGGCCGTCGACCAGCATGTAGCGCAGCGAGAAGGGCTGCGCCATGCGCACGATGGTGTCGTACACAGCGGTGTCGCCATGCGGGTGGTACTTACCGATGACATCGCCGACCACACGGGCCGATTTCTTGTAGGGTTTGTTCCAGTCGTTGCCCAGTTCACCCATCGCGAACAGCACGCGCCGGTGCACCGGCTTGAGCCCGTCCCGCACGTCCGGCAGAGCGCGGCCGACGATGACGCTCATTGCGTAGTCCAGATAGGACTGCTGCATCTCATCTTCGAGATTGACGGGGAGGATTTCCTTGGCGAACTCGGTCATTGGCGGCTTTCCCGGTCGGCGCCCCTGTGTCGTTGTGTGAAACACGGCCGGCGGCCGGGTTCTCTTGTAATTCTGGGGCGAAACAAGGGGCGAATACTACCATACCCCCCAGGGTGCGTCATACCTGAAAAACGTCACAGAGCGCCGCATATGGCGTCAGAGGGCAACTCGACACATTTGAAACCGCGAAATTGGCCATTGGCCAACGGCCGATTCAGAACCTAACGGCAGGCGTCTCGATCTCCAGGCCATTGGCCCGGGACATGATGTACAGCTCGAGCAGATCGAACTCGGCCGAGCCCTCCTCGAACGGCTCGGCGCGAAACGACACAAAGCACTCGGTCAGGCGCTGTTGCAGGCTGGTGATCCGCCCCCTGCCGAGACGATATTCCGGGAACCCGTTGGCCTGCCCCTGACTGAGCCTCTGCCCCCGCAACATCTGACCCTGGTGCTGCACATGACAGTGCCGGCACGACATGTCGAGCTGGCCGAAGCGCGTGTTGTACAGGGCCTCGCCACTGGCCAGCAGCGGCGCCATGTCGCCGTCGGTCTGCACATTCACCGTCTCGCCTTTGGCAAGATGGCGAACGTAGGTCTCGAGTGCGATTAGCTCGGAACTCCCGGGCGTCAACGGAAAACGGTCGAGATTGATCTCCCAACAGTAATTGACGCGCTCCTGCAGCGTCACCAGGCCGCCGAGATTGGCATTGAACACCGGGTACCGCGCGATGGCCTTGATGTCCATCCCCTCGCCATTTTCACCATGGCAACTCGAGCAGCTGTGCACCTCGCTGTCGCGCAGCTCGTGGAACAGTTCGGCCCCCCGATCCACTGCCAC
>JAGRHB010000496.1 GCA_020445245.1 Gammaproteobacteria bacterium | reverse complement strand
GATTACCTGGTGGCGACCCTGGTCAATACCATGCTCGAGGCCAACGATATCCTGCGCTCCGCGGCGTACGAATTCGGCATCAACGTCGAGGGTCTGGATACCGCGACGGTGCTGCAGCGGATCAAGCAACTTTTCACCCAGTCACATCAGGATGGGCGTCCGCCATTGCTGGTGGTCGATGAGGCGCAGAACCTGAGCCTCAATGCGCTTGAAGAGCTTCGACTGCTAACCAACCTGCAGATTCAAGGCAAGCCACTGCTGCAGATCTTTCTCGTTGGCCAGGAAGGCTTGCGCGAAAAACTGGCGGACCCGAGGTTGGAGCAGTTGCGTCAGCGGGTGACCGCGGCGGCACATCTGAATGCGTTGACCCAGGAGCAGACGGCGGCGTACATCCTGCACCGGCTCAAGGTCGTTGGATGGAACAATTTCCCACGGATCAAGGCGTCGGTTCTGCCGGTAATCGAGGCGGCCTGTCAAGGCGTGCCCCGCCGCATCAACCAGTTCTGCAGTCGGCTGTTGTTACATGGTGCCGTGGAGGAAAAGGCGGTGCTCGGCGTGGAAGATGCCAAGACCGTGTTCCAGGAACTGTCGGAAGAGCGCCTCAGCCATGTGCCCGTGGGTCTCGGCTCGACACTCAACACCGAATTCATTGACGAGCCGGAGCACGAGGAAGACGCAACAGAGGCGGGCAATGGCGCCAGGGAGCCGGTGTTCGCGAATGCCGAGGAGCTGCTGCGCGAACAGAAAAAAGTGGTGATGCCCCGGCCGCACGCCGCAGCCCCGTTGGTAGGCGCTGCGGATATCGTGCCCAGTCTGGAGGAAACCTTTGGAGGCCGCCGTGGGCCACGGGTGCACAGACAGCGCCATCGGCCCGAGCCGGATCACGACGCGCACGAACCGGCCGAGCGGCTGGCGCCTTATCCATCCGGTCGCCGTCCGCCGCCGCGGCGTGGCAGCGGGTTGGGTTGGGTCGTGGTGCTTTCGTTGCTGATCGGGGGCGGCGCCTATGTCTGGTACCAGATGGACCGGCGGGCATTGGTGACGCTGCTGGACCGGCAGATCGAGATGTATCTGCCGGATTTGGCCGTCGATACCGCGGCCAGAGATGCTGCCGCGTTGACCGCTGATCTGCCGCCGATCCTCGGCGCCGGCACCGCTGCCGGCATCCCAGGTGCAGCTTCTGACGAATCTGCGTCCGAGGCCGCCGTGGCCGGGGATGTCAAACCCCGTTAGGCGTCGATCCGACCGGGTGCTGCCGGCGCAAGCGGGCAGCGCTCGCCCCGAGCAGGCCGAGGCCGATCAGTAACAGGGTGCCAGGAAGCGGTACGGCATTGTCCTGCAGGACGAGACTGG
>JAGRHB010000495.1 GCA_020445245.1 Gammaproteobacteria bacterium | reverse complement strand
CTGCGGCCGCTTTTTTTGTTTTGACCCCACCCACACTTTGCGTCCCTAACCCTCAAGGAATGGAAAGTCACGCCGATGCATATGCAGGTGCCGCCGTTGGCGACAATTTTACCCGCAGGCCGTGCAATGAGTGGCTGCGAACGAGTATGTCATTCCGGGGTTGGTAATGAAGATCAATGAACCTGTAACGAACAAAGAAGTCCCTTTTCCGAAAGACACGATCCTCGTCTCCAAGACCGATCGAAAGGGCATCATCACCTACGCCAACCCTGCATTCGTCGCCATCAGCGGTTATAGCGAAAGCGAGCTCATAGGGCGCAATCACAATCTGGTGCGACATCCGGATATGCCGCCCGAGGCATTCAAGGACCTGTGGGATACCGTACATGCCGGCCTGACCTGGACCGGCCTGGTCAAGAATCGCGCGAAGAGCGGTGACTATTACTGGGTCCGCGCCAATGTCACGCCGGTGCCGCTTGCTGATGGCAGCGTAGAGTACATGTCAGTACGAACCGAGCCGTCGGCTGAGGAAAAGCGCTTCGCCGAGGCGTTGTATGCCAAGGCCAGGGCTGGCCAAGTCAAGCTGCCGTCTTCACTGGAGTCGGGTTCCCGCTGGACGATCGAACGTCTCTCGATGCTGGGTGCCGGCAGTGTTGCCGGTGCAGCCATACTGGCCATGCTGATGTTGGCAGCCGATGTAGGTAATGGGTTCGTTTACGGCGCGCTGGGCGTGATCGTGGCTGCAGCACTGGGCCTTGGTTACCTGACCCGGACGCATGTGATCAAGCCGCTACGCCACGCGGCCGGCAAGCTCGCACAGTTCGTTTCCGGACAGTATTTCGATTGGGCAGAGGCCAGCGAGCGCGGTGCTGTGGGTGAGCTGCAGCAGGTCATACGCTCGACGCAGATCAAGCTTGGCTTTGAAGTCACGGACGCACAGCGTCGGGCAGACGAGACGGCACGCATACAGACGGCGCTCAACTGTGCATCGACCAATGTAATGATGGCTGATGCCGATCTGAACGTCATCTATATGAATGATGCCGTCAGGAAGATGTTCAAGGACGCGGAGGCCGACCTGCAGGAGCAGCTTCCGCACTTCAACGCCGATGAAATTTTCGGCCGCAACATCGACGTGTTTCATGCGAACCCATCGCATCAGCGCCAGTTGTTGGCAAATCTCGAGGGTACCTTCTCGAGCGAGCTTCAGGTCGGAAGTCGTACTTTCCGCATTATTGCCAACCCGGTCGTAAGCGCAGACTCGGTGCATCTCGGTACCGTGGTCGAGTGGGCTGACCTCACGGCACAACGTGCTGCCGAGCGGCAAAAAGCCGAAAGCGATGCCTCGGAGCGTCGCCATGCCGCGGAGAACC
>JAGRHB010000494.1 GCA_020445245.1 Gammaproteobacteria bacterium | reverse complement strand
CCTTGCCGAGAAAGTGATCCATGCGATAGATCTGACACTCGGCGAAATGCTCGCGCAGGGTGCGGTCGATCGCCCGAAACGAGGCCAGGTCGTGACCGAGCGGCTTCTCGACCACGATCCGGGTGCGCGACTCGTTGCCATTCAGGCCGGCCGCCGCCAGGCCGCCGGCAACCGCGTCGAACAGGCCCGGCGGGATCGCCAGGTAGAAAACCCGGATGGCATCCGATTGGCCGTCACCCAGGCGATTGGCCAGCGTGGTGTAGGACGCGCTGTCTTGCAGGTCCATCGCGAGCACATCCAGTGCGGTACAAAATCCGTCCCATTGTTCGGCACTCGGTGCACCGCGGCGCGAAAACTGTCGCACACCGTCGCGCAGGCGTGCGCTGAGCGCGTCGACAGTCACCTCGCGGTCGACCCCGAGCACACGGAAGCCGGGGCTCAGCTGGCCGTCGAGATATAAATTGAACAACGCCGGCCCGACCAGGCGCCAAGCGAGGTCACCCATCGCGCCAAACAGGATGAATTGGGTAGTCTGGGAGGGCGGCTTGTTTTCCATGCGGTTCCTTGCGATGCGACCGGGCCGGGAATAGCGCCGGGTGGTGCGATGCTCACATTCAGGTAGACCGGTGACGCCGGAGTTGGTTTCCACGGATCGGTAATGCGGTCGCGCGGGTGAAATGGCTGACTGTGTGTCGGCGCGGCTGCGCGGCGGCCGATACGACCGGTGTCGCCGCCGGCGAGCTGCTGGACCTGTATGGCGATCCACAGCAGCGAAGCTGCCAGCAGGCTCGCCCAGATCAGACGCTGTGCCGCATGCTCGCGTTCGCGAAACACAAACACCGACAGGAACGCTGCGACGACGATGCCAAGGTTGCTCAGCACCACCGCGTAGGTGGCGGGCAGCACGCGCATCGTGCCGATCACCAACGCGTAACCCGAGCCGATGAACAGCGCGCCGATCAGCAGCGCCTGTCTGCCCGGATGCTGGCCCGGCCACCAGCGGCCGCGCTGCCGGCGCAACCACAGCGTGTACATGACCCAGGCGCCGAGGTAGGTGCCCGACACATAGCCGAGCTGCGCCGGGTAACTCGGCAGCTGGGCCACCGCGACCTTGTCCGCCAGTGAATACACCGTGGTACCGCAGGCCGCCAGCGCCGCCGGCAGCAGCGCACCGCAACGCGGCGAAATACACGAACAGGGCCACGGCCGACAACGCGATTCAACCAGACACCAGCACAAGGTCGTGTGCCTCGTGCGTCGTCGCGACCAGGGCGCGAACAACACAGGGTGCCCGCCGACCGCCCACCACGGAAACTCCGCATCCGGACGCGTCGTCCGAGTGGCGCCACCAGCGGCAGGCGATAGCCTAAGCCAACAACGACACCCAACCGGGAAGATCCTCGACC
>JAGRHB010000493.1 GCA_020445245.1 Gammaproteobacteria bacterium | reverse complement strand
AGGTCTTCTGCACCGACCAGCTTCGGAAAATATTTGCCTGCAAAGGTGAAGTAGCGGCGATAGACCTTGCGCAGCAGGTCCTGACGGCCCACCGGCATGTTCTTCGGATCGCTGGTGCCGAGATAGTAATGGCACTTGTCAGTACAGGCGCCGCACTTGACACAGGAATCCAGATAGACCTGCAGCGAGCGGTATTTACCCAGCAGATCGCCCATCGCATCGATGGCCTTGTCGTGCCAGTCGTCGGGCAGTTCTCCCGGGAAACCCAGCGGCTCCTGGAATTCCGGCTTGGCAATATAGGGCTGGCTGTGTGCCATCGTGCCCACGACCACCGACGGTACTTCGGGGAATTCTTTCAGCTCAGGGATTTCAAAATCTGCTTTTGCCATGCTCGCTGACCTTGCTCCGACTTACTGTTCCAGCTTGCGCGCCCAATCGGCGATGTGGCGCTGCTCGCGAGGGTTGTCAACCTGATTGCGGGTCGGGCTGAAGAACACACCCGGCGCGTGAAGCAGCTTGCTGATCGGGAAAATGATCATCAACACGGCGACCAGCAGCAGGTGCACGACAATGAACGGATCGGTGGGCAGATTCGGCATGTCGCTGAAACTGAACGTCATCAGGCTGCGGAAAAATGCCTTCACTGCAACCACGTCGGTGTGTGCAACAAACGTGGTCATCGCGCCGCTGATGCCAATCAGCAGCAGCAACAGCAACATCAGGTGATCCGACGGTGCCGAGATATAACGCACACGGTCGACGAACAGCCGACGCCCCCACAGGCCGAGCAGACCGACGATCATTGCGAATGCCAGGTACTTGAACAGCGGGCTGACAAAGGCCACTACAGCCATGATTGATTCGGCTTCGGTAAAGTACCGCAGGTGCCGGAACAGCACGGCGAACAATGCCATGTGAAATACCCAGCCGAACAACCAGGTCCACTTGGTCGACTTGAAAAGGCTTTCGAAAAAGACCACTTCACGGAACATGCGCAGCACGACGCCACCCTGGGTGACAGGTGCCGGTGTTGTGGGGATCTTCAGCGGTGCCGGGGTTCTCCAATACAGCGAGATTCGGCGAACCAGACCCACCACCAGCAACAGCGTGGCGGCGTAAAAAAGTGCAGCAAATGCGACCGTCAGAAACGACATGTTTCCGAAAACCTCTTTTCAGTTTGATGGGCCGGGCGGATCACGAATGATCCGCCCGGGGATCAACTGCGAATCAGACGCAGCCGGTCGGCTTCGGCAGACCAGCGTAGCGGCAAGCCTGCTTGCCGGGACCGTACGGGAACAGGCCGTACAGGTACTTGCTGTTGCCCTTGTCCTTGCCCAGCTTCTTGCCGACAGCCTTGGTCAGAACACGGACCGCCGGCGCGATCTGATACTCTTCGTAGTACTCGCGCAGGAA
>JAGRHB010000492.1 GCA_020445245.1 Gammaproteobacteria bacterium | reverse complement strand
CACCCGTCGCACCAACGCCCTCGACCTGGACTTCACGGCCAGCGCAGGCTCGGCCACCGTCGAGGAGATGTGCACCAGTGTATTGTTCAGGTTGTCCTTGATGCGACCAAACTCACCCTTGTAGTCGCGCATGACCGGCTTGGTGAGATCACCGCTGGACATCGCATCGAGTGTGTCGGATACGTCATGAAACACACTCGAAAGGTCATCGAGTAGCGCGTTGATACCCAATGCCAGGTGTTTGAAGAAGCCGACCTTTCCTTCCATGCCGACACGCTTTGACAATTCACCGGCCCGTGCGGCCCCGACGATAGACTCCAGCTCGCTCTCCATCGCCAGCTCGGTTGTACGATCCACCCACTCCACAACCGTACCAAGGCGCTCGCCCTCTTTGCTGAGCACAGGATTGGCGGTAAAGCCGAATGTCAGCCCGCCCAGGAGAATCTCGGTCTTAACCGGATCTCGCAACTTCTCGACCATGTGACGCTGATGTTCCGGCCGTTTATGGAACCGGTCAATGTTGGCACCCAGCAGCCCCGACGCTTTGAACCCGGGGAGCGATCGTGCAATCTCCGCCTCGCTGTTTGCGAACAGCTCGGCGACCTTATGGTTCATGTAGATGATGTTGTTCTCGGCATCCGCCATCATCACGCAGCTGGATACGTTGTCCAATGCCGTGCGGATACGCAGATTCTCCGCGGCATGACGACGCTCCGCGGCCTCACTCTCCGCCTTTTGCCGCTCCGCCGCACGTTGCGCGGTGAGGTCAGCCCACTCGACCACGGTACCGAGATGCACCGATTCTTCGTTGATCACCGGATTGGCGATGATGCGGAATGTGCGCCCTCCGACCTGGAGCTCACTCGAAAAGGTCCCTTCGAGATTCGCCAGCAACTTGCGCTGGTGAGAAGGGTTGGCATGAAACATGTCGATATTGTGGCCAAAGATGTCATCAGCGTCGAAATGCGGCAACTGCTGCTTGAGATCGGCTTCCGCCTCCTTGAACATCTTCCTGACGGCATCGTTCATGTAGATCACGTTCAGATCGGCATCCGCCATCATCACGTTGGTCGACGCACAATTGAGCGCGGTCTGCACGCGTGCTGTCTCATCGGCACGGCGCTGCGCATCCGTAACCTCGAAACCGAGCTTGATCTGGGTCGAGCGGATGACCTGCTGCAATTCACCGACGACGCCGCGCTCGCTGGCCTCCGCCCAATCGAAGTACTGTCCGGCCACGAACTGGGCGAGCTTGCCGGCCGCGTGGCGCAACGGTTTGATCACATGCATCCGGGTGAGATAGGCGAGGCTCAGTGCTGATACCGCAATCGCCCCCAGAGCGCCGTAGACGAATCCGTCACCGACACCGAAAGCCAGCAACAACATCGCGATCGCCGCCACACCCGCAACACCGACAG
>JAGRHB010000491.1 GCA_020445245.1 Gammaproteobacteria bacterium | reverse complement strand
TCAGGATGTTGGAGCGGTTGTCGACCGGCACCCTGAACGGACTGCGATATGGCCCAGTGATCGTCACCTTCTGCCCCTCGGCCGCGTCGCACAGGAAGTTGGACGCAATACCCGGGTAGCGTTCGCCGCTGACCTCGTCGACGTAGAAACAGCGCCGCACCAGGAGCTCGAGTTCGATGCGATCGCCCTCACCCACCCTGTGACCGCTGGCGATCGAGTAACGCCGGGTGTGGAACCTGTTGCCCATGGGATGCGGACCGGTAACGACGACGCCGATCGTCTGGCCGACGGAGAACCGGAACGCCGGATCATCGATACTCAACCTGATACGCCGTACCTCGTCGCGCGCCGGCTCTGTGATACGCACACTCTCGGTAATGACGGCCTCGCTGACGGGGCCCAGTTCCTGCGTGCTTTCGATCATCTTGTCGTACTCCGTGGATTACTCGTGACGCCCATTTGGCGCCGCCATCTCAACCCTGATGGGGCGCGCCTGTCCGGACTTCGTCTTTGTTGTGCAGCTGCCCTGGCTGCACGAACACCCGCCGCCACACCCGGCCTCACCGCGAAACGGCCCGAGGCTCGGGTTGCGCTGTGCAAACCGGCGGTACAGGTCCTGCACGTACAGCCAACCGACCATCACCGCGAAGATCAGGACACTGGTCAATGCGAACTCAGCCATGCGACCCCCCAAGCCCGGCGAAGCCCATGAAGGCCAGCGACAGCAGGCCGGCCAGCATCAGGCTCATCGCCGCCCCCTGGCTGACCGCCGGCACCTCGGCCAGTTCCAGCTTCTCGCGCAGTCCGGACATCAGCAGCAGCGCCAGGGTGAAGCCAACCCCCGCACCCAGCGCATACACCACGCTCTGCAGAAAATCGTATTCCTTGGCGGTCTGGAACAGTGCCAGGCCCAGGATCGCGCAATTGGTCGTGATCAGCGGCAGAAAGATACCGAGGCTGCGAAACAGCGAAGGACTGAACTTCTTGATGAACATCTCGACCAGCTGCACCGCCGAGGCGATCACCGCGATGTAGCAGATCAGGCGCAGGAACATCAGGTCGAGTTCGGTGAGCAGCCAGTTGATGCCATAGGCCGACACCGAGCTGACCAGCATCACGAACAGGGTCGCCAGCCCCATGTTCCACGCGGTCTCCTTCTTCGCCGACACACCGAGGAACGGACAGATGCCGAGGAACAGCGCCAGCACAAAGTTGTTGACCACGGCGGCGTTGAGGAAGATGAAACCGAGTGATTCACCTTGCATCGGACACCCCTCCCTTTTCGAGCGCACGCTGGTCTTGCCGTTGACGGATATAGGCGAACAGCAGCAGCCAGCTGCCAAGCACAAAGAATCCGCCAGGCGGAAGGATCATCACCACCCAGGGCTCGAAGTTCGCGGGCATGACCTGGAACCCCAGCAGCGTGCCATTGCC
>JAGRHB010000490.1 GCA_020445245.1 Gammaproteobacteria bacterium | reverse complement strand
CCCGCCGCGCACGATCCCGCTGATGCCCTACTTCGTATCGACACTCGATGCACTGGTCTGGCGCGAGATCGTACCGATCGAATCGCTCTACCCCGCCTCGCTGATTCCGGGGCTGAAAGAGATCGGTAACTGGCCATTGAATACCTGGGGCAACGTGTTCCCGCGCACTGGCATGGCACTGCAACAGGAAGAGCCCAAGGCCGGCGCGATCCTCGCGCAGCGTGCCGGCGAGATCACGACACGCTCGGCCCAGCCGCATGTCTATGTGCCGTTGTCCTGGGGTCAGCGGAGTTGGGGCATGCGGTACTGGAACCCGCCGGCCCTAGAACCCAATGACGAGAGTACCGGCAGCTGGCAGATGCTCGAACCACGCACGGACTCGAGCTGCGATGCGTTCGGGGAGAATGATTCGCTGAGCCTCACCAGCTGGTCCGATGGCCGCAAAGATCCGGGCGGCGACTACCAGTTCAACCTGTGGCGCCCCTACACCTGTTGTCGCCGACGCGGCATCTTCATCCGCGCGATCCCCTGATCGTGAGACCCGTTATGCGTTCTTGTTCTCTTCGTTTCCTCCCGCTGCTGGCCCTGTCCGGGATCGTTGCTGCTGGTGAAGTACCGGTCCCGACCGAGGACCAGGCCTGGTATTACACCATCGGCGGCGCAGAGCCCGTGTCGATCGCGTTGAATCCGGCCGGGGCCCACCAGGTCCTCGATGCGCACGCGTCACTGACCGCCAGTTACAGCTGCGGCAACTTCGACATCGTCAGCTCAGTGACGAACTCGTTCTCCAACGCGGCGACCAGCCTGCAGAGCTCGGTGATGGGTGCCGCGCGTGGAGCCATCGCGGCGCTGCCCCTGTACGTCTTTCAGCGTGCCGCGCCGGGTCTGTATGAGCTGTTCCAGACCTATGCGGCGGACTTCAGCCTCAACTTCGGCGATGCGCTCAAGTCGTGCGAGCAGATGGAGCAGGAGATCCTCGCCGGCAAGGATCCGTACGAGGAATGGATCCAGATGGCCAAAGCCGGCGACTGGCGGCGCCTGATGGGCACCACAACAGATGCCGTGGCCGCCAAGCAATCCGTCGAAAGCAGCGGTGGCGCAGCCGGCTACCCGTTTCCGAAGGTCGGCAGTGGCGGCGTTGTGATGGCCGGTGGCACCGGCGGCCCGCCGATCGAGCCGATCAGAGACATCACTGCGGCGGGCTGGAACACCACGCTCGGACGTCCACCCGGCAGCAACGCCCCGTACACACCACCAGCCATCGGGCCGGAGGTTCGCCTGGCAACCCTGTTCCCGACACCGACGTCGGCCGCCGACTACGCGGTCGACGTCCTCGGTGATGCGGTGATCCGCACCTGCGACGGCTGCCCGAAACGCGGCATCCCCGGCAACGGCCTGAACGTGAAGTACGAGGCACACCGCCAGGCCATCGCGACAGACCTGG
>JAGRHB010000489.1 GCA_020445245.1 Gammaproteobacteria bacterium | reverse complement strand
AGAGAGAAACCGGAGGAACTATGGGCTGCAACAAGAAAGCACTTGTCGCACTGATCGGCTCAGTCTTCATGGCTGGTGCCACGCAGGTATTGGCCGGATCATCTGCAAGCATGATGGCCAACACCTGTGCAGGCTGTCACGGCACCAACGGTCAGAGCGCCGGGCCGGCTTCACCGAACCTCGCCGGCATGTCGGAGAGCTACTTCAACGATTCAATGAAGGCATTCAAGGAAGGCACGCGACCTGCCACCATCATGGACCGGATCGCCAAGGGCTACAGCGACGAGCAGATCGAGACAATGGCGGGCTTCTTCGCCGGCCAGCCAGTGTACAAGGCCATGGTGCCGCATGACGCCGCCAAGGCAAAAGCAGGTGCTGAGACCTATGACAAGAGCTGCGCCAAGTGTCACGACGAGGGCGGCTCGCTGCCAGGTGACGACGCCGGCATTCTGGCAGGCCAGTGGCTGCCGTGGATGCAATACTCGATGGCCGACTTCAAGGCCGGCAACCGCGAGATGCCGAAGAAGATGGCCAAGCAGGTCGAGAAGCTCAGCGATGCCGAAATCGATGCTGTGCTGAACTACTTTGCCAGCCAGAAGTAATCAGGGGGACCACAACAATGGCAAATTTCACACGTAGAAAGTTTCTCCAGGTAACCGGCGGCGCCGTCGCGGTCAGTTCACTGGGCTTCCCGGCAATCGTCGGTGCGGCCAGCAAGAAGGTCGTCGTTGTCGGCGGTGGTGTAGGTGGCGCAACTGCAGCCAAGTACATCCGCATGGCCGATTCCTCGATTGATGTAACCCTGATCGAACCGAACACCGAGTACTACACCTGCTTCATGAGCAATGAGGTCCTGTCCGGTCACCGCACGATGGATTCCATCAAGGTGACCTACGATGGTCTCAAGGGCCACGGCGTCAACGTCGTCCACGACACCGTCACCGACATCGATGCGGCTGGCAAGAAAGTCATGACCGCAGGCGGCAAGACCTTCGCCTACGACCGTTGCATCGTCGCGCCCGGCATCTCCTTCGCCAGCAACATCGAGGGATATGACGAGGCGGCCATGAAGACCATGCCACATGCCTGGAAGGCCGGTGAACAGACGGTCATCCTGCGCAAGCAGCTCGAGGCCATGGACGACGGTGGCGTGGTCGCCATCGCTGCCCCGCCGAACCCGTTCCGCTGCCCGCCCGGGCCGTACGAGCGCGCCTGTCAGATTGCGATGTACCTGAGGGCCAAGAAGCCGAAATCGAAGCTGATCATCCTCGATGCCAAGGACAAGTTCTCGAAGCAGGGCCTGTTCATGCAGGCATTCGAGCGTCACCACGCCGGTATCGTGGAGTGGGTCAGCGCCGAGAAAGGCGGCAAGGTCACGCGTGTCGACGCCGCAACCAACACCCTGTACGTCGGTGATACCGCGCACAAGGTGGCCGTGGCCAACGTGATCCCGGCACAAACGGCCGGCGC
>JAGRHB010000048.1 GCA_020445245.1 Gammaproteobacteria bacterium | reverse complement strand
GTGGTCGAATTCCCAGGTTGCTTGATGAGCATCTACGCTCACTGATCGATACAACGGTAATCTCTGCTGTATGAAGATGAGGAGCACGGAAATCATGTATGAAAACCGCGGCACCGAGAATTTGAGTAGAAGGATGATTCGGGTCGATTCGAGCGGATGGATGTTCTCTAGTTCAGATGGCTCCCGGAAGATTTTCAGCTTTGAGCAGTCAATTGCAAGGGATTGTCACGGATCTTCGATAAGTCGAGCAAAAGTCTCATCGCATGTTTGGGCCAAAAGGTAATCCCCAGGCGAGCAACCTGTTCCAGGTGATCCAATACCTGCAGGAGCAGGAGGGCATTCACCTGGAAGTCAAAGCCCGGAAGGTTGCCTAAGGTGCTGTGTATCAGTGTTCAATCTGCAATTTTTTTCGAGCATTTTGAAGGATTTTCTGAGCATGGTATTTTTCATGGTATTCTCGTTAAGCAGGAAAATAAGCTATTGAATATAAAGGACAAAAAAGGCTTATTGATAATAGAGTGGGAATAACCACCCGGTGACGACGTCTTCAACGGATGAAGACTTCATGCGTCGTGCGCTGGCGCTGGCGCACGAGGCGCAGGTACATGGCGAGGTGCCGGTGGGTGCGCTCGTCGTTGCCGATGGTGCGATCATCGGCGAGGGCTGGAACCGCCCGATCGGCAGCAACGACCCGACCGCACATGCCGAAATCGTGGCGTTGCGTGCGGCGGCCAAGGCGATCGGCAACTATCGAATGCCTGGTACCACCTTGTACGTGACGCTGGAGCCTTGTCCGATGTGCGCAGGTGCGATTGTGCATGCGCGCGTGCAGCGGGTGGTCTACGCGGCGACCGACCCGCGTGCCGGCGCCGCGGGCAGCATGTTCGATCTGCTCCCGTCCGATGAACGGTTCAATCACTACACCTGCTGCGAGGGCGGTGTGCTGGCAGAAGAGAGTTCGACAATGTTGAAAGACTTCTTCCGCCAGCGCCGCTGAATGTTTCCTTGCCTGGAGGCACTTCAATTGAAGATTGCGCTTTCGCTCGTCGCCCTGCTGCTTTCATCCGGTCTGCTGGCTGCGCCCGGCTACCCGCCGGTCACGGTCGATGTCGCGGTGACCAGGGTTTCCGATCACGCTTACTATGCGCTGGGCGCCGCTGGCACGGCGACTGAGAACGAGGGCTTCATCTCGAATGCCGGTTTCGTGATCACAGATGCCGGCGTGGTCGTGTTCGACAGCCTGGGTTCGCCGTCGCTGGCCTGGGCCCTGCGTCAGCGTATCCGTGAGTTGACCGACCAGCCGGTGGTCAAAGTAGTCGTCAGTCACTACCACGCCGATCACGTGTATGGCCTGCAAGTGTTTCAGGATGAAGGTGCCGAGATCATTGCGCCGCGCGGCGCCTATGAATACCTCGCCTCCAACGCGGCAGCCGAACGTCTCAACGAACGGCGGTTTTCACTCGACCCCTGGGTCAACGACGACACGCGGCTGGTGCGGCCCGACCGGGTGATCGAAAAGGAATACCGCTTTTCGCTGGGCGGTATGGATTTTCAGCTCAACTACCTGGGCAGTGCGCACTCCGATGGCGACATGACGCTGTACGTCGTGCAGGACCGGGTGCTGTTTTCCGGCGATATCATCTTCGAGGGCCGCGTGCCATTCGTCGGTGATGCGGATACCAAACGCTGGCTGGAGACCCTGCAGGCGCTTGAAACCGGCGATCTGGTCGCGCTGGTTCCCGGCCACGGGCCGGCGGCAAGCAATCCGGTCGAAGCGGTCGCCGGGACCAGGGAATACCTGGCCTATCTGCGCGGGGTCATGGGTGCTGCGGTTGACGAGCTGCAGGATTTCGCCAGTGCCTATGATGCGGCCGACTGGAGTCGCTTCGAGCAGTTGCCGGCGTTCGAAGCGGCAAATCGGCGCAATGCCTACCAGGTTTTTCTGTCGATGGAGGCCGAGGCGTTCCAGAAGTAGCGGGCGAAGCCGCCGGGCGGTGTACCACCCGGCGTCACCCGGGCTGTGTTCAGCCCCTGTCCGCCAGAGGGACGTATTCTGTCTGCAGCTTTCCGGTATAGATCTGGCGCGGTCGTGCGATCTTGCCGCCTTGTTCCTGGCTCTGCTCCCACCAGTGCGCGATCCAACCGGGCAGGCGGCCGATTGCAAACAGCACGGTGAACATATCCGCCGGGATGCCGATCGCGCGCATGATGATGCCGCTATAGAAGTCCACGTTCGGGTACAGCTTGCGGTCGACGAAATACGGGTCGCGCAACGCGATCTCTTCGAGGCGGCGTGCAATGTCCAGCAGCGGGTCCGGTTTTCCCAGGCGTTCGAGCAGCCGCTCGGTGACGGTGCGCAGCATCTGGGCGCGCGGGTCGAAGTTCTTGTATACGCGATGACCGAAGCCCATCAGGCGCACCTTGCTGTCCTTGTTCTTGGCCATGCTCACGTACTCGTCGGGCGTGATGTTGCCTCTATGAATCTGTTCGAGCATGTCGAGCACCGCGACATTGGCTCCGCCGTGCAAAGGCCCCCACAAGGCGCATACGCCGGCGGCGCATGAGGCGAACAGATTGGCGCGACTGGAGCCGACCATGCGAACCGTCGAGGTCGAGCAGTTCTGCTCATGATCGGCGTGCAGGATCAGAACGAGGTTGAGGGCGTCACGGACTGTTTCGTCGCAGACATACTGGTCGAACGGTTGTGAGAACATCATGTGCAGGAAGTTCGGCACATAACGCAGGCGTGGGTCGGGGTAGTTGTACGGTTTGCCTACTGAGTGGCGATAGGCGTACGCGGCAATAGTACGGATCTTGCTGATCAGTCGCGCCGCCGCCATGCGAAACTGTTCCTCGTCGTCGAGTTCGTGCAGGTCGGGGTGAAAACACGACAGCGCATTGATCATCGCCGACAGGATCGCCATCGGTGGTGCGGTGCGCGGAAAGCCCTCGAAATGATGCTTCATCCCCTCGTCCAGATTGGCGAAACGGGTGAGGTCATCGGCGAAGCTGGTGTACTGGGCGGCGGTTGGCAGCTGCCCGAAGATCAGCAACCACGCGACTTCGACAAAGTTTGGCGAGGTCGCGAATTGCTCGATCGGGATGCCACGATAGCGCAGGATGCCGTTTTCACCATCGATGAAGGTGATGTGACTCAGACAGCTGCCCGTATTACCGTATCCCGGGTCGAGCGTGATGTGGCCGGTGCGTTCGCGCAGGTCGCGGATGTCGATCGCACGTTCACCCTCCACCCCGGTGATGATCGGCAGCTCATGGTTTACCCCGTCGAGGATCAGGGTGGCTTGGTCGGACATGGTCGGGCACTCATTCAGGCTAAACGGTTGAGCTACAGCTTATCGCCCTTTCAGCAGGCCGGTGCAATACCCGGCGAAGGCAAGGCCCAAAATCGCCGGCAGGCCCCGTGCACTAATCCGCATCCACGGTCATCAGGCGCTGCAGTGTCTTGCGGTCGTTGGTGGTGGTGAACCAGACCAGCAGGTCATAGTAGTTGCGGATTCTGTCGACGTAGTCGACTGGCTCCTGTCCACGTGCAAAGCCGTGCTTGAGTGTCTTGTAGTACGTCTTGTCTGCCAGCAGCGGCAGACGCTGCTTGACCTCGAACCAGAGGTCGGGGCTGGCGCCGTCGCGCTCGGTGAGGATCCGTGCGTCTTCCAGATGGCCGAAGCCGATGTTGTAGCCGGCGAGGGTCAGCCACAGTCGGTTCGGCTCCTGGATGCGTTCCGGGATCTTCTTCTCCACCACGCGCAGATAGCGCGCGCCACCGGTGATGCTCTGCTGCGGGTCGCTGCGGTCGGTGATGCCCATCTGCTGCGCCGTCGATTGGGTCAACATCATGACGCCGCGAACGCCGGTCGGCGAAACCGCATCGGCCCGCCAGTGCGATTCCTGGTAGCCGATCGCCGCGAGCAGGCGCCAATCGATGCCTGTCTGCTGGGCCGCCTGTTCGAAATAGGCGCGGAATTGCGGCAGGCGGTCGCGAACGTGGCGCCAGAACTCGCGTGTGTCGACGAAGTTGAGGCGGTCGGAATGGCCGAAATAGCGTGCGCGCAGGCGTTCCAGGCGGCCGTCCTGATGGACCAGGTTCAGGAACGCGTTGGCGGCATCGAGCAGGCTGTCGTCGCCGTTGCGGCTGAACGCCCAGCCCAATGGCTGCGACTCGGTGAGGTCGAACGCCACCGCGGTATGCTGGAAGACCCGCCGACTCAGCGTGGCGGTATGGGAATCGGCCAGTGTCAGGCGAAAGTTGCCCAGGTCAACCTCGCTCAGCAGGCGTTCGGTACTGATGTCGTCATGGGTCTGCCAGGTCAGACCGGGGCGTTGCGTGGCGCGCAATTCGGCCAGGTGCTCGTCATGGCTGGAGCCGGCGACGACGTGGAGGTCGCCTGCGGCGATGTCGTCGAAGGATCGCGGACGCGCGCTGCCGCGGCGGTAGATGACCTGCTCGGTGACGAATTCATAGGGCGTGGAAAAGCGCACCCTGAGTTCACGAGCGGGTGTGATGGCGAGTCCAGCCGCGGCCATGTGCACCACGCCGCGTTCGGTGGCCTGCAACAGGGTCTCGACCGTGCGCGGGAACAGCGGCCGCACCTCGACACCCAGGTGACGGGCGAATTCTCGCACCAGTGCGTATTCGAAGCCGTCGGGTCCGTCGGCACCTTGGTAGTATGCGGCAGGACTCTGCCGGGTGGCGACCACCAGCACGCCGTTTTTCTGTACGTGCTGCAGGACCGACAACGGCTCGTGCCGCAGCAGGTAAAACACTCCGGCCAAGCCGGTGAACAGCAGGCAGCCGGCAACCACGACAGCGACCCTGCGTTGCGTCGATGCAGACGCCTCCATCAATGAGTCCGCCTTACCGCCAGCGGCCGGCCGAGGCTATAGTTGTGGTTCACCTTGAGTCTCTGTTCGGGTGCGGCTGGCCGCGTTCGCGAACCCCGGAAGATAGTCATTGCCGCGACAAAAATCCACCCGCCACGGACTGCCTGAACTGCCGGTACGCACGGCGATCGCGGCACTGAGGTCAGCGCTGTTGCGTGGGCATGCGGTACTGACCGCCGAAGCCGGTTCCGGCAAGACGACGCTGGTCCCGCTGTTACTGCTGGACGAGCCGTGGCTGACCGGGCGCAGCATCCTGATGCTCGAGCCCCGGCGTCCCGCTGCACGCATGGCGGCACGGCGTATGGCGCAGCTGCTCGGCGAAGAGGTCGGGGGCACGGTGGGCTACCAGGTGCGCTTCGAGCGAAAGATCTCGGAATCCACCCGGATCGAGGTCCTGACAGAGGGTTTGCTGCTGCGCCGTCTGCAGAACGACCCGGAACTGAGCAGCGTCGGCCTGCTGATCTTCGATGAATTTCATGAACGCAGTCTTGTCGGTGATTTGTCGCTGGCACTTGGCCTGGACGTCGCCGCCGGACTGCGTGAAGACCTGCGCCTGCTGGTGATGTCGGCAACGCTGGATGCACAGCCGCTCGCAGACCTGCTGCAGGCACCGGTGGTCACTGCACTGGGCCGGCAACACCCTGTTGACGTCATCCACTTCCCGCAGGACGCCGATCCACGTGACCCGACACCGGCCTGCCTGCACGCATTGGGCCAGGCGCTCGAACGCAGCAATGGTGATGTCCTTGTGTTCCTGCCGGGGCGCCGCGAGATCGAGCGCATGCGCCAGGCAGTCGAGAAGCAATCGGGTGGGGGACTGGATGTTCTCACGCTGTTCGGCGACATGCCGGCTGCTGCGCAGGATGTGGTCCTCAGGGGGGGAGGCGGTGCTCGGCGCCGGGTGATCCTGGCGACCGACATTGCCGAGACGAGCCTGACCATCGAGGGGGTGCAGGCGGTGGTGGACAGCGGGTTGGCGCGCCGCCCGGTGTTCGATCCCAATACCGGGCTTACACGTCTGCAGACGCAATGGATCAGCAGGGCTTCGGCGCAGCAGCGCGCTGGACGTGCCGGCCGGCTGGGACCAGGTCAATGCCTGCGTGTATGGACCCCGGCGCGCCATGCGCGTCTGGCCGAATGGACGCCGCCGGAGATCACCGAGGCGGATCTCGCCGGCCTGGTCCTGGAGCTGGCCAACTGGGGTGTCACCGATCCCGGCCAACTGCAGTGGCTGGACCTGCCGCCCCCGGCACACTGGCAGCAGGCGGTCGGCCTGCTGCGCCAGCTGGGCGCGCTCGATGCGGAGGCACGTATTACCACGACCGGGCGTGGCATGGCGCGTTTTCCCGCACACCCGCGCCTGGCACACGTGCTGGCATCGGCGGTCGGCAGGCAAAACCAGGCGGTGGCCGCTGAGGTGGTTGCGCTGCTGTCTGAGCGTGACCCCATCGGTCGCGCGCCGATGCAACGGCACAGTGCCGATATCACCCTTCGCATCGATGCCCTGGCCGCGCTGCGTGGACATGCACAGTTGCCCTCCGGCCTCGATGCGACGGCGCTGCGCCGAATCGAGCGGGTGGCACGGCAGTTCCGCCAGCTGTGCACAGCGGCTCCCGGTGAAGACGGGCCGGTTCTGGATGCGGCGAGGTGCCTGGCGTTGGCGTATCCGGACCGGGTGGCAATGGCTGCCTCGACTGACGGTCGCCGCTACCTGATGCGCAACGGTCGCGCTGCGCTGCTCGATGAGACCGACCCACTACGCGGCAGTCCGTTCCTTGCGATTGCGGCGGTTGACGCGGGAAGGCGTGAGGGTGTCGTCTGGCTGGCCGCGGCCCTGGATCATGCACAGTTCGAGTCGCTGTTCGGCGCACAGATTCTTGCGGGCCGCGAGGTGCGCTGGGATGAGCGCCAGGGTGACGTGGTCGCACGATCCGTACGCCGGCTGGACGCCCTGGTGTTGAGCGACACGGCCGTGGCGTTGCATCCCGACGACCCGGTTGCGGTGTTGCTGTTCGCGCAGATCCGTGAACAGGGGCTGGCGGCGTTCTTCTCCGATCCACTCGACCTGAGGGCACGCGTGCAGCTGCTGGCGCAGGTAGACGATGCGGGAGGGTGGCCCGATTTCACCGAGCAGGGCATCCTGGCCAACCTCGAGGCGTGGTTGCTGCCCTGGATGAAGCGCGGCGAAGGCGCGCGTCAGCTGCGTGCGCTGCGTCTCGACGAGGTGCTCCTCGGGGTGCTCGGCTGGGAACGCACACAACGCCTGGATCAGCTGCTGCCGACACACTTCGACACTGCGGCGGGTACGCGAAGACGTATCGAGTACCGTGAAGACGCCCTGCCGCTGCTGGCGCTGCCGTTGCAGGAGATGCTCGGTTGCAGTGACGGTCCCGTGCTGGCCGGGGGCAGGGTCCGGGTGTTGCTGCACCTGTTGTCACCGGCCGGGCGGCCGCTGCAGGTCACATCGGACCTGGCGGCGTTCTGGGCGGGGGCTTATGCCGAGGTGAAAAAGGAGATGCGTGGTCGCTATCCGAAACACTTCTGGCCTGATGACCCGGCGGCTGCCAGGGCGACGCGTTTCACCAGACGCAGGATGTAAGCACTCAGGCGTCGATGATGTTGCGCACCAGCTGACGCACCATCGCAGGTTCGAACGGTTTGTCACAGATCGCCGATACACCGCTTTGCTGCACCGCGGCCAGCCGGTTCTGGTTGGATTCGCTGGTGACCATCAGCACCGGTAGCGAGGACTGGGTCGACTCGGTGCGGATGTGGTCGATCAGCTCTTTGCCGTCCATGCGCGGCATGTTGTAGTCGGTGACGATGAAGTCGTAGTAGTTCTGTTCAATCATCTCCAACCCGCGCAGACCGTCTTCCGCATGATCGATGCGCCGGATGCCGAGCGACTGCAGGACCCGTGTGATGTGCTTACGCGACAAAGCGCTGTCATCCACCACCAGGACCTGCAGCGCACCAGCGTCCAGGTCGGCAATTTCGTGTACGGTATCGTCGAGCATGTCGATGGTTGTTGCGAGCGCGGTGCGCAGCTCGGCGGCCGAAAACGGTTTCGGCAGTATGCCGACCACGCCTGCCTGGCGGATCGGGTCGAGGTAGCGAAACCGCGTCTCGCTTGAGATCAACATGAAAGGCGTGTCAGAGAAATCCGCTGATTCGCGAATCCGGTGTACCAGGTCCGTGCCTGTCATGTCAGGCAGGTAGAGCGAGCTGATTACCAGGTCGGGCGATTGTGCTGCCAGGCGCACCAGCGCGTCCGCACCGCTGTCGCATTCGATGGCAGTGCGAATTCCGTTTTCCTGCAGCGCACGGCAGATGATCCGCCGCTGCGTCGGCGAGGGCTCTACGACGAGGACTGCGAGTTCGGGCAGGCTGATATCCGCCATTGGCGTTCTCTGCGACAAGGGTATGCCGACATCTAGCGGCGGTTCTGCACGCGCCTTTAAATTCCCTGCGGCCGGCGGACGCCTCGCTGCATTTCTGGCAGACTGGCCTGCCTGTATGATGTTGACGAAATTCGTTGGAGTGGATGTGTCGGACGAAAACCAAAAACTGTCGTTTCTGCAGGTGCTCGGCAGCGTCGTGTCGTCGTTCTTCGGGGTGCAGAAAAATGCGACCCGGGAGCGTGATTTCAAACGCGGACGGGCGCGCGATTTCATTTTCGTCGGCATTCTGCTGACCGTGGTTTTCATCCTCGCAGTGTGGGGTGTGGTGCAGCTCGTGATGAGCGTCGCCGTCAAAGGCTGACTCTGACGGGCCCGATGATCAGCCGGCGCCCAGCCGCGCACGGATGTCGGCCTTTGCCTGGTCGATGATGGAATCGCGGTCGAGGCTGTCCAGAATTTCCCGCACTGTCAGTTTCGGACCCGCGTCACCCCACGATTTGCCGTTCGCCAGATAGCGCTCGGCAGCACGTCCGACGACATAGGTGCTGTAGTAGGCGACCGCACCCTGCGCACCTCCAGTTACCATTGCCGAAACGCCGGCAGTGCCGAGCTTCAGTGCCGAGGCAGCCAGGTGGACCGCCCAGACGGTACCCATCAGCAGCAGCATCTGGGCACCGATGGTCTTGACCAGGCCGCCGGCCTCGTTGCGGCTCAGTGGAAGGCCGTATGCGCGCGACAGGTGCACCACCATGCTCACATCGACCACGGCGGCAGCCACCAGGTCGGCGATCGGCACCGGGTTGAGCGCCACGGCGACGCCCTTGGCCACGCACCATGTGCGGATCACGCGATCGCCCAGGCTACGTCGCGCACTGAGCACACGTGCCGCAACCTGGTCGCTGAGGTTGCCGGCGAACATGGAAGCGTTCAGTGCTGCCAGCGTCTTTCCCTCCTGCTCCAGGACCTGCCAAAGGCGGGCCTTCAGTTGGTCCACATCCGGCAGACCCTGGCGCTGCTGCTCGATCTCGTTGCCTTCTTCGTCTACCCGGATCACCCACTGTGGCGCCGGCTGAGCGGCCGCAAACACGATCCTGTCGGCACCCAGCGATGTGGCGAGGTGTGTCTGCAGGGCGTCGCGCAGTTGCTCACGCTCGGTGGCGCTGTAACGATCGATCTTGTTCAACACCAGCAGCAGCGGACGGCCCTGAG
>JAGRHB010000488.1 GCA_020445245.1 Gammaproteobacteria bacterium | reverse complement strand
CGATGAGGCGGCCGGCGAGGTCGGACCAGGTCGGTTCGTGACCGGTGAGCAGCAGGCAGTCGGGGGCGTCGTCCAGGCCCTTCAGCCAGCTGAGCATGGCTGTGGCCGAACTTTCGTACAGCGCGCTGTCGATCCGTATCGGGCATTTCCAGTGGCCGGCGCGGGCGGCCAGATGCAAGGTTTCGCGGGCGCGTATCGCCGAAGAGCTGACGGCGAGCCCAGGCACCTGCCGGGTCCTGCTCAGCATGCGCCCCATGCAGCGTGCAGCCTCCTTGCCGCGACTGGTCAGTGGTCGTTCATGGTCGGTGCTGTAGGGGCTGTCCCAGTCGGATTTTCCGTGGCGAAACAGGATCAGGCTGAGCATCGTTTGCTTTCCGTCAAGTGCGCGGTGACGATTACGCTAACACGACGCCTGGCTTCGAGCCCACACTGAATCAAACATCCGGATATCGAAAGGGCAGGTTTTGGCGCCTTCGTCCGGGATAGGTCGGTACCTCGTCGATTCAATAGGTGAGCCGGGAGTGCTGTCCATGTGCTGGTTTGGCGAGCAACAAAGTCGACTGAGCGTCGAACGGCTGTTCACTGCGCTGTTTCTCGCCGTCCTGCTCGGCGCCTGCGCGACCGCGCCGCTTGGTCGTTCCGACCTGCTTGGATTCATACGGGATGGCCAGACGACGCGTGAGGAGACTTACCTGCACCTCGGCGAACCGACTGCGTTCTACGAGGGTGGCCGCATCATGAGTTTTCGTCTTGGCGAGGACGGTGGTGGCTATTTCCTACTGGCGAAGTCCCCCGGTTTCTCCGGGGTCAGATCCAGCCTGATCCTGGTGTTCGATGAAAGCGGGGTTCTCAAGCGCCATGCTTTGGTCCAGGTCAAGGCGCCCTGAGATGCGACATCGCTGGATTCCCGGCGCATATGGGCGCGGAGCAGTGCTGTTGCTGGCCCTTGTGTTGTCCGCCTGCCCGGTGCCGCTGCCCTCGGGTTATAGCGGTGCGTCGCGGGAAAACCTCGACATCGGGGTCAGCAAACAGTTGAAGAAGGGCGTCACCACGCGTGCGGATGTGCTGTTGCTGCTCGGTGAGCCGGACGGCATTGGCCCGGATGACGCGTGGTTTGCGTACGGTTCGGTCTATGGAAGAGGCGGGGTCGTGTTCGTGCTGTTCGCGGGAGGTGGTGCCGCAGGCGCGGGTGGCGAAAAAATGGAATACCGCCGCCTGGTGATCAGCTTCGATCCGCAGGGCCTGATGACCGACGCTGATTTCGTCGATCGAGAATGCTGGGAGGGCATCGTTGGTCTGGGTTCCGGCGGCGGCCGGTCGCCGCCTTGCCTGAAGATCGACGCACCAAATGGTACGGACGCTGCAGCGCCCGAAACACACGAATCGCGTTGACGACACCCGCACAGGCGGGCGCTCACAATGTGATTACGCGTTGTTCAGTCGGGTTTGCGCAACAGGTCTACCCGCAACGGGGTGAGAAACTCGGCAA
>JAGRHB010000487.1 GCA_020445245.1 Gammaproteobacteria bacterium | reverse complement strand
CAGGATGAATTGGGTAGTCTGGGAGGGCGGCTTGTTTTCCATGCGGTTCCTTGCGATGCGACCGGGCCGGGAATAGCACCGGGTGGTGCGATGCTCACATTCAGGTAGACCGGTGACGCCGGAGTTGGTTTCCACGGATCGGTGTTGCGGTCATGCGGGTGAAATGGCTGACTGTGTGTCAGCGCGGCTGTGCGGCGGCTGATACGACCGGTGTCGCCGCCGGCGAGCCGCTGGACCTGTATGGCGATCCGCAGCAGCGAAGCTGCCAGCAGGCTCGCCCAGATCAGACGCTGTGCCGCGTGCTCGCGTTCGCGAAACACAAACACCGACAGGAACGCCGCGACGACGATGCCAAGGTTGCTCAGCGCCACCACGTAAGCGGCCGGCAGCAGCGCACCGCAACGCGGCGAAATACACAAACAGGGCCACGGCCGACAACGCGATGCAACCAGACACCAGCACAAGGTCGTGTGCCTCGTGCGTCATCGCGACCAGGGTCCAGGGCGCGAACAACACAAGGTGCCCGCCGACCGCTCACCGCGGAAACTCCGCATCCGGCCGCGTATGACGGGCGAACAGGTTCCACGTCACGTGCATCGCAACGGCGATCAGGATGGCAAGGAGCGGCGGTATATACGCAGGATCTCACCCCGACCAGGGAAATCATCCGCTACGCGGGCCGCGTCGTCCGAGTCGCGGCACCGGCGGCAGGCGGTAGCCTAAGCCAACAACGACACCCAACCGGGAAGACCCTCGACCCGCGCCAACCAGGCGCGCACCGCCGGGTAGGGCTGCAACGAGAACCTGCCGTCCTCGGCGAGCGCCACATAGGGATAGCAGGCGATATCAGCTATGGTGGGATGCGGTGCGGCCAACCACGCCGCGTCGGCCAGCCGCTGTTCCATTGCCGCCACCCCGGCCGCGGCCTCGCGGTGGCATTGCCCGAGATCGAACGGCTTGTTGAACAGCACTGTGACGCGTGCACGCGCAAGCCCATACAGCAGCTCATTTTCCGACACCGCGAGCCATTGCATGACGCGCGCTTCAGCGAGCGCGTCGCCGGGTAGCCAAGGCTCGTCGCCGTAGCGGCGGGCAAGGTAAACCAGGATCGCCATCGAATCCCAGATCAGCGCCTCACCGTCGACAAGCACCGGGATCTGGCCACGCGGATTGATGCGTTTGAACTCGGCGGTCTGCGTTTCACCGCTGCTGCTGTCGATGGGGATCCGCTGGTAGTCGAGCCCAAGCATCGACAACAGCAGGCGCACCTTGTAGCAGTTGCCGGAACGTTCGAAGTCGTAGAGCTGCAGATTCGTCATGGTCGCGATGCCCGGTGTTTCTTGCCACGCAGCAAGTGTCGCACGCGAAGGCCGACAGCTGGCAAGTTTGGCGCCCATCCGGCCGCGCCGGATCCAGACCAACTCCGTGGCGGTGGTCGCACTTCCATTGATGCGCAGGCAGGGCCGGGAAAGGCTTGGCGAGGAGACGGCCTACACCGACCGCTCCG
>JAGRHB010000486.1 GCA_020445245.1 Gammaproteobacteria bacterium | reverse complement strand
CCTCAAGCGCCCGCACCCGGACTGGCCGCTCGCACGGCTGCTGGAGACTCTGTGGGACGCTCAAGGGGATCAGGAGAACTTGGCCGGGATGGCCAGCCTAACAGTCTTGGCGCCGGCCTGGCGCGACCCCGCGAGACGTCGCCTCACCACCGGCGAGATCGAGGCGTCTACTGCCCGGCTGGTGACACCGACGGTCGGCGGGGACGACCCGGCGGGCTAGTTCACCATGGGGTCCACGATTTGCTCCCACGAGCCCGCAACGTATGCGCCCGAGCCGGCTGGCCGCACGAATCACGACGATCTTTCGAGATCAGCCGGTGCTCCAGGCCCGCGGACGCTGCATACCGGCGATCTTGCAGCCCTGCTGCATGTAGCCATAGGGGAAGAGATGGAACAGGTGCTCCTTCGCCGCCTTTTTCTCGAACCCCTGTGTCTCGACCAGAAAGTCCACGACATGGCGCACGTCGGGCGTGACCTGGTGCTCTCGCCAGTGGGCGCGCACGAAGCGCAGGACAGGCCAGTGCTCAGCACCCAATGACAACCCGGTCTCCTCGGCCAGGGCCTCAGCGAGCACCTCGTCCCAACGGCTGGGATCAATCAGGTATCCCTCGCTGTCACGCTCCAAGTCGCTGTCGATTGCCATCATTGCCCCCTGTCTCAACCACGCGTCTGTACAAAGACAGCACGCTTGTCCAAACAAGGTCGACCGCGTGCTGCATTTCTCAGACGTGCAACTTTATCGATACTGCATTATTCCGGTGTACCGCCGTCAACCTGAATGACGCTTTCCTCTTTCCGATAGCGGTCGAAGAAGATTCTCATAAGATCGGATCGCGTCACCACACCGACAACACGTCTTTCGGCGCTGCAAACCAGGACGCGCTTTACCCGATGCTGCTTCATCAACTGGATGACATCGTCGACGTATTGATCCGGCGATGTACACACCACATCCCGCACCATGTGGTCCGCCACGGGATCCTCCGGAGCCTCCAGCTCGCCGTGGTGGGCAAGATGGCTGAACAAAACCTCGAGCGTCTGCCACAGATTATGGGTCGGATGATGAGCAGGGACGCCAAGCCCCCGCAGAAAATCGGCCTCGGTGATGATCCCCACCAATCGTTCTTCGTTGTCGACGACCGGCAGGCCGCTGATTCGTTCGGTGACCATCAGGTGCGCCGCGTCGGACATGGTGGCCTGCTCACGGACCACCCGGACCGGGCGGCTCATGATACGAGATACCTTCAGCGACTCGGTTGCACGCTGGCCGGCGAAATATTGTGCCCTCTCCGCGAGCGTCATCAGATCGTTGACCTCGATGTCCATGAACGTATCCATACTCTGTAGAGCACGTTCGTAGTCCTCGCGAACGGCCTTGGGCTTTGTCGACTTATCGGCCATCGGCACTCTCCATCAATGGTGTGGCCTTCGCGGTGGCAGTAGCCGGCGGCCTTGCGCCCGCACCTCCTGACCAGGCGGCCGGATAACGCCGCCAGGCGAACGGGGCGTTGAACACCAACGCCA
>JAGRHB010000485.1 GCA_020445245.1 Gammaproteobacteria bacterium | reverse complement strand
GATGGTCAGGGGCGCATCCTGATCGCCAACGAACTGCGCGCCTATGCGGGCCTGGAGAAGCGGGTGTCGCTGGTAGGGCAGGTCAACAAACTCGAGATCTGGGACGAGGAGTCCTGGAATGGCAGTCGCGAACGCTGGCTGGCCGATGTGGCGTCGGATGCCGGTGGCCTGTCCGAACAGCTGGGTGGACTCACGCTGTGACACAGGCGATTGCCGCCCATATCCCGGTCCTGCTCGACCAGGCGATCGAAGCGCTGTGCATCCGTCCGGACGGCACCTATATAGATGGTACCTTCGGCCGCGGCGGCCACAGTGCCCGCATCCTCGAGTCCCTCGGCGAACGGGGTCGCCTGCTGGCGTTCGACAAGGATGCCGAGGCGGTGCGCATCGCACAGTCGCGTTTTGGTGACGACCCGCGCTTCTCGATCACGCACGGCAGCTTTGCCGAGATTCCTGCGGTCGTCGGCGATCGGGGCCTGGAACACCTTATCGACGGTCTGCTGCTGGACCTCGGCGTGTCTTCGCCGCAGCTCGACGATCCGGCACGCGGCTTCAGCTTTCTGAACGACGGTCCACTGGACATGCGCATGGACCAGACGCGTGGCCAGAGTGCTGCGCAATGGCTGGCTGAGGCCGACGAGGAGGATATCGCCACCGTAATCTACGAGTATGGCGAGGAGCGATTTTCGCGACGCATCGCGCGCGCCATCGTCGCGCGCCGTCAGGACACCCCGATCACCGGTACCCGCGACCTCGCCGACCTGGTGGCGCAGACATGTCCGATCAAGGAAAAGCGCAAGCATCCGGCGACACGCACTTTTCAGGCGATCCGCATCTTCATCAACCGCGAGCTGGATGATCTGCAGCGGTGCCTGGAAGGCTCGCTGCAGGTATTGGCGCAGGGCGCGCGTCTGGTCGTGATCAGCTTCCACTCGCTGGAGGACCGTATCGTCAAGCGCTTCATGCGCGATGTCGCACAGGGGCCGAGACTGCCCAAGGGTTTGCCGGTCCGGCATGTCGAGACACGCGGACGCCTGCAACCCGTAGGCAAGGCGATCCGCGCCTCGGCGATCGAGCTTCATGACAATCCGCGTGCGCGCAGCGCAGTGATGCGAGTGGCCGAGGTGAATGCATGAGCCGCGTGCGCCTGGCCTGGCTGTCGTTCCTGATGGTCGCTGTGGTCTGCAGTGGTGTCGCGGTCGTGTATGCGAAGTTTCTGTCACGCTCGCTGTTTGTCGAGCTGCAGCAGGTGCGTGCCGAGCGTGACCAGGTCGACATGGAATGGGGTCGCCTGCAGCTCGAACTGGCCACGCGTGGCGCCCTGGGCCGGATCATGGACATCGCCAGTGAGCGGCTGCAGATGCATGTCCCGGCGGCCGAACAGATCGTGGTGGTGAAGTAGATGGCGGCACGTCGCGACAGGCGTGCCCGCCAGGTGCGGCGCGAGGAAAAGGTGTTGCCGAGCTATGTCGGTCGCCGTTACACGGTGCTGGCACTGTTCCTCGTGGCTGCCGCTTCGCTGGTGTG
>JAGRHB010000484.1 GCA_020445245.1 Gammaproteobacteria bacterium | reverse complement strand
AGTGCCATGAAGGCGAGTGCAGCGGTCGTCTGAGTTTCGCACGCCGGCCGGAGGCTGCCTACGAGCATATCCGCCAATACGCCGGACCGACCGACGACGAACTCGCGCGGCTACTGTATGACGCGCTGGAGCAGATGAAGGCCGACTGCAGCTATGGCGCATTGCCGGCGCCGGATCTCAGCCAACCCTTGAATGCGGATGACCTCGCCCCCTACCTCGATGCCTGGAGTGGTGCCTATTTCCTGCCGTTGTCGACGCTGGCACCGGGCAGCTACAAATTGACGATCGACTTCACCGGCGGCGGACGCGTGCGCGTCGAGGTGATCGACGGTGATTTCGATCCATTCATCGATCAATGCATCACCGTCGAGATAAGCCGCCTGGAGGTCGATATCACGCTGACCACGAACCAGCCGCACTACCTTCGCCTGCAGCCACGCGGTCCGGTCACTGTCGATCAGTTGCGGCTCACGCGACAGCCATGAATCACCGGGTGCGAACGCACGCCATGCTACCCAGGCTTGCCGTCGATCCGTGGCCGCAGCAGGATCGACGCATACTGCCAGACAAACAGTGCGAAACCGACAATCCATAGCAGCGCAGACAGATCGACCCACCTGGCGTAAGCGCCGCTGGCCCAGGCCGTGCCGAACACGCGGATCAGTGCCGCCAGGTTCATCACCACGAAGGCCCATGTCATCACCCGGGTGACATCGATGGAGCGGCCGCTATGGCCGCGTGCGACCCGCGCCATCATCCCCATCGTGAACACGCCAACCGCACCCGCGGTGAGCGCATGCAGCGCCGACGCCGGGGCAAACAGGCCGAGTTCGGCAAGGCCGCTGAGCGCCGCGCCCAGCACCAGCCAGGCGTAGCCGACATGCAACACCCACAGCACAGGTATCGCAAAGATCCGTTGCTCGAACCATCCGGCCAGACGTACCGCCTGGCTGCCGGCAAACACCAGCCACAACAATGCCATCGGCACACCGGCCAGCGCGGGGATGGATTGTGCGACGACGAGCAGCAGCAGGTTCGCCATTGTCAGGCGTTCGACCCACGGCCGCTGGGTCGCCCGGAAGCCAGGCAACACGTTCTGGGTAAAAAACGGCATTACCCGGCCCGCGACCAGCGCAATGATCAGCAGGATCAGGTCGAGCATGACCCGACGCATGTCACCCAGACCACCCAGCACATCGAGCAGCTGCAGGTGTGACAGCAGATTCGCCAGCGCCATCGCACCGAGCAACGGCAGAAACACCCGGTTGACCCGGTTTTGACCCTGCCACAACGGGTGCACCAGACTGACCGCGACCAGTGGCAGGAAGGCCACATCAACTGCAATCACCAGTGCTACCGGCACGCCCGGTATCCACGGCAGCAGTCGGCCCAGCAACCAAACCGCCGCCAGCAGCGCCAGTCGCTGGCCGGTCCAGGTCTGGACGCCGGTCCAGTTGCGTACCGCCGTGAGCAGAAAGCCCGCGATCACCGCCACGGCATAACCGAACAGCATCTCGTGGGCGTGCCACGCCACCGGGTTGTAGTGTGCCGGCGCGGC
>JAGRHB010000483.1 GCA_020445245.1 Gammaproteobacteria bacterium | reverse complement strand
CCCAGGCTCAGGCAGATCTTCGGCAGCTGGGTCGATTTCCCGGAGCCGGTCTCGCCGCACAGTACGATGACCTGATTGTCGCGGATCAGTGCACGGATCTCGTCGACGCGCTCGCTGATCGGCAACTCGGCAGGAAACGACGGCCGCGGCAACGACGCGGCTCGGCGTGCCGCGACGGAGCTGGACTGCTGGATCTGCTGCTCGAGCTCCAGGCGAAGTGCGCTGTCGGCCGGGGCGGCCTGCCACTGCCTCAGTTTTGCATGCAGACGCCGGCGGTCGCGCAGCAGACAGCTTTCGATGGTGTCGTACAGGCCAGACAAGACAGATCGCTACTCAGAGAAGGGAAATCATCCTACTACCAGCCTTCGGGCCATGAACTCACCGCCGCGGCTGGTCCGGTCTGCGTTCAGCGGTCGCCAAGGCGCCCGCCGGCACTCAGCTGTCCGGGGCAGGCCTGTGCCGACGACAGCCCGTACCACATGGCCGCTTCACCCGGATCCGCCGCCACGCCGATACCGAGTTCATACATCAATCCGAGCTCGTACTGTGCCTCTGCCTGCCCCATCTCGGCCGCACGCCGGTACCAGTGCAGGGCCAGCGCCTCATTGCGGGGCACACTGACACCGTTGCGATGGATATAACCGAGATACAGGCTCGCTTCGGCATCGCCCTGCTCGGCGCGTTCCTGCCAGGCCTCGCGTGCGGCCGCGGAATCACCCGCTTGCCAGGCCAGCATTGCGGCATCGGGCTGTGCCGGCACCAGAGCGGGCCAGCCAAGCCACAGGACTGAAACGGCGAAAGCGCTGATTTTCACGTCATTCCGTGCACTTAGGGTCGAATTTCGGGCAGGAACTCCATTAAAGAATTCCAGCGTCTCGCCACTATACCGGTTAGCGAAGGGATTTCGCATCCGTCTGTCCGGGCTCCAGGAGGCTCGCAGAGGTGAAGAAACCACAACGTGCGCCATAAGAAAAAACCACTACACGGCAACCCTTTGAGCCGTCGCTACGACGTCCAGACCATGACCGCGCTTGGGTTCGGCCTGGTCATCGTCATTCTCTTGATCGCGATCGTCGGCAGCTACCACTCAACCAGTGAACACAACAGGCAGCTGTCACTGCTGGTGCGGTCCTCGGCGCTCAAGACCGTGCTCGCCTACACGATGCGCGAGGCCATCCGCGAGCGAATCGACACCCTGCGGGCGATGACCACGCACCAAGACCCATTCGAGCGCGACGCCGACAAGATGCAGTTCTTCGGCTTTGCACGAAAATACAGCCACGCCCGCGAATCCCTGATCGAGCAAATGGACACGCAGGCCGAACACGACGTCATCGCCCGGCTGGACGCCACCGCAAAGGCGGTCGGGCCACCCAACACCCGCGCACTTGACGCGCTGTTCGACGACGCCCTGCCACAATACAAGGTCGAGGAAGCGGTGCAGGGCTCGATCGACGGCCACCTTACACTGCTTCGCCACCTCGACGAGGCCGTTCGCACGATCCATCAGACCACGCAGAACCGGATCAAGGAGGCAGGCGACCAGATCCAGGACGCGCTGCTGGCCGAATC
>JAGRHB010000482.1 GCA_020445245.1 Gammaproteobacteria bacterium | reverse complement strand
TCGAGGTGCAGCAGGTTGTCCTCGGCCTCAAGGCTCGATGGGCCAAACACGTGGCCGACGTAATCCGTGGACGAAAAGCTGATGGAAAGGTAATCGGTCACCTCGTCGTCCCCAAGTCCCTCGGCGTCGATCAGGGTCTTGGCGAAATCGGCAGTGATCTGATCTCCCGCCGGGCTCAGGGTTAGCTTTGTCGTGAAATAGGGGTCTTGCTTGACCGAGAACGGATGCGGAAAAGTCCTTCCGAAGCCGGCAAAGTCCAATTCCCAGATCTGATCATCATGATCCCCGAAGAGGTAGTCCTCGACCGGATGCAGAAGCGCCCAGGATGCGCCGCTGTATCCCTGAGGCATGCCCTTGGCGTTCCATGCCTCCACCCACTCGGGGTAGGCGTCGTAGTAGTAGCTGCTGGTCACGAACCGACCTGCAGACTTCGAGAACCAGAACGCCTTGCCCGTATGGCCCGCCATCACTACCGCGCCCCGGTCTTTCACCGACACGCCGAACACTTTGGCAGCGCCCTGGGTCGCGATCGACAACTCGTCGCCGAAGGTGGTCGTCAGGATTGCCGCCGGTGAGCGACCGTCACTGCCGGCCGCCTTTTGCGTCGGGTCGATCTCCGTCTGTGAATGGACACCTGCACCGACCGTCAACATCTGGTAGTCGGGATCCTCGATGTTGTAGACCGTGCGGCCGGCCTTGCGGTCGAACCAGAGATTGCCCACCATGCCGTGGGCCGCGGGATGCGCGCCCGTGGCCAGCGTGGCATGGCCTACGACCGTCTCCGTATTCGCATGCGCGTGGTGTGCATTGTCGTAGCGGATGCCCTGTTCCACCAGGTAGCGAAAGCCACCCTCGCCGAATTGCTTGCGATGCCGACGCAGCATGTCGCCGCGCAACTGGTCGACGGTGATCTGCAGGATCAGCCGGGGCCGTTCTCCTGGCTCGACCTCAGCGCTTGCCAAAGGGCTGCTGACGATGCCAGTGCTGACCGCAATACCTGCGAGCAGGGACAAGAGCAGGTGTCCGCGGAATCCGGCTGCGGGCGTGTCCGGCGCCATACGGTGAATACGATCTTGCATCGATCTCTCCTTTCCAGGACGCCGCTCAGTCGACCGGTTTCAGGTCGCCCGGCCGCCAGGTCCCGGCGAACCACGGCTCCAGGGGGCCATAGAGACGCAGGACTGTAAACCAGCCTTTACCCGGAACGGTCGGCACCCAGTTGGTCTCCTTCCCTGCCGGCGGCACAGGCCCGAACCAGATGGTGGTGCTGCCGTCCGGATTGCTCTGCACGGTACCGCTCTGGCTGCTGACGCTCGGGAACGGGGTGCTGGGCGTCTGCAGCAGCGACCGGGTCTGCGGGTCGTAGTTGACGAAAGACCAGAAGTCCTTGGCCGGGATGCCGGCCGGGAGTGTCAACGAATAGGTCTTGGAGCCGTCGAGATAGTTGCCTTCGGCGTCGAGGGCGGTGACCGCATACTGCGAGCCGACACCGACGATCTTGGCCACCATGGCCGGCGTCACCGCCGTGTACCCGTAGTGGAACATGGTCCTGGCATCGAGATCGCGGGCGCCGCTTT
>JAGRHB010000481.1 GCA_020445245.1 Gammaproteobacteria bacterium | reverse complement strand
GGTAGTGCATGGTCAGTGCGTCTTCGAAATACAACGTGGCATTCGGCCCGATCGGCATCTGCCGGTTGCGCTTGTGCGCCATCACGCGGGCACGGAACTCGGGCCGCACCTCCGCATAGGTTTCCAGGCTCAGCAGATCGCCACGGGTCAGTTTGTTCATCGTTTCCACCTCTGTATCCTGTTCGGTTCAGATGCCGTAGGCCGTGCGCAACAGTGAGATCGGGTGCTCCGGCTCGCTGCCGTCGCCCAGACCGTTGGCGATCTGGTGCCCGGCCATCGCACAGTCACTGCTGTAGTGGGCAGGAGCGTTCTGTTTGACCTTGTTGACCACCGGCCTGGCGATCTTCATCGACAGTTCATGTGACTCCTTTTTCACCGCATAAGTCCCGTCGTGACCCGAGCAGCGTTCGATCACATCGATCTCGGTGCCCGGCACCAGTGACAATGCCTCACGTGTCTTCGGCCCGATGCGCTGCACCCGCTGGTGGCACGCCGCGTGGTACGAAACCTTGCCCAGCGGATTCTTGAATTCGGTGTTCAGCTTGCCGTACTTGTGGCGCAGCATCAGGTATTCGAACGGGTCATACATCGCGTCGCGCACCCTGAGGACGTCGGGGTCGTCCGGGAACATCAGCGGCAACTCCTGCTTGAACATCAGAACACAGGAAGGTACGGGCGCAACGATGTCCCAGCCCTCGTCGACCAGCTTCGCCAGCGTCGGGATGTTGACCTCTTTGGACCGCGCGACAGCCTCGAAGTCCCCGAGCTCGAGCTTGGGCATGCCGCAGCACTTTTCCTTGTCCGCGGTCGTCACCGCGATACCGTTGTGGCGGAATACCGCCACCAGGTCTTCGCCACTCTTGGGGTCGTTGCGGTTGCCGTAGCAGGTGGCGAACAGGACCACCTTCCCGGTGGTCGGGCCAGCGGCCTCGGCACCCTCGCCGGAGTCACGCGACACACGGTCGCGCAGCGTCCTGCTGTGATACTCAGGCAGTCTGGCGTCCTTGTGCACACCGAAACCATCCTGCAGGATGCCGCGGAAGGTCGCATTCCTGTTCATCGCGTTGACAATGCCGCTGACGACCGGGATGCCGGCGATCGAGCCGACGGCATCGGTGCTGGTCAGCGTCTTGTCGCGGAACGAGGCGCCGTCTTTCTTGAACTTGACTGCCTTGGCCTGCAGCATCAGGTGTGGAAAATCCAGGTCCCATTCATGCGGCGGGACATAAGGACACTTGGTGAGGAAACACAGATCACACAGGTAGCACTGGTCCACGACTTTCCAGTAGTCCTGCTTCGCCACCCCGTCGACTTCCATCGTCGATGATTCATCGACCAGGTCGAACAGAACCGGAAAGCTGTGGCACAGGCTTATGCATCGGCGGCAACCGTGGCAGATATCGAAGACGCGCTCCATCTCGTGGAACAGTTTGTCTTCGTCGTAGAAATCGGGATTTTTCCAATCCAGCGCGTGTCGAGTCGGGGCCTCGAGACTGCCTTCGCGTACACCAGCCATCGTTGATATTCCTCGCGGCTTCCTTGTATTCGTATCGTCGTGCAGTTTCATCGGGGGGAAGCGTCGCTC
>JAGRHB010000480.1 GCA_020445245.1 Gammaproteobacteria bacterium | reverse complement strand
TTCGTCCGTGTCGTCGCGCATCAGCTCAATCATGCCGCCAACCATGCCCAGCTGGCGCATCGTACGGTCGTTCAGGCCCTCGAACGCCCCCTGCAGGGTAGTCGTCGCATCGCCCACCAATCCCTGGATCTGGCGCAGGTCAGTACGCATCTGGCCGACCACCTTAGCCAGGTGGCCCTCCACGTGCTGCACCAACTGAGTCACAGCGTGCTCCACGTCGCGGGTCTCTTCATCAGCGACCGGGTGCCTTTCGCTTTGTGAGTGATCGCGCAATGACCAAAGAGCGACGGCCACCCATGGCAAGGCGCTCAAAGCGGACCAGCCCCATACGGGCATGTACTCGCCGCCCCACAGCGCCAGCAGTGTGAACGCCAGGGTCCCGGCCGATCCAATCATCAGGTGCGATCTGTTCAAATTCATTTGCTGCCGGCTTCTGCGGCGATCGAGATCTTTCCGAGCATCTGCTCCCTGCCTTTCCTATCGGCGGTGCGGGTGCTTTCTTGACCCCCATCGACGAACACTCGGCGCCGAACCTGGCGACTATTTGCGGTTTACCAATTCGATCAAACGCGCGGCGATCTTGCCCAGCGGAAGCACTTCGTCGGCAAAGCCACGCTTGGCGACCTCTCCTGGCATCCCCCACACGACACTGGTCAGCTCATCCTGTACCAGGATCGGCGCGCCGGTCTGCTTGAGTTCTCCCATGCTGGCGGCTCCATCACTGCCCATGCCAGTCAACATCAAGCCAATTGCATTGGGTCCGGCGTTCTGCGCAAGCGACCGGATCATCACGTCCACCGACGGCCGATGACGATTGACCGGTGGCCCATCACTGAGGCGACAGACATAGCGTGCACCGTCGCGATCCACCAGCAGGTGGCGATCGCCAGGCGCGATATAGACATGTCCCGGCATGATCTGCTGGCCGTCCCGGGCCTCGCAGACAGACAAAGGCGTGATGCTGTCGACGCGGCGCGCAAACGGCCCGCTGAATGCGGCCGGTATGTGTTGCGAGATCACGATACCGGCCTGGATATCGATAGGCAATGCAGCCAGTACGTCCTTGATCGCCTCGGTTCCCCCGGTCGACGACCCGATGCCGATGATACGGTCGGTGGTACGAAAGTGCCGGCGCAGGTCTGGTGGCTGCAGCACTGCATCGGCACTGAGTTTCTGTTCCACTGCCGGCGCTGACTTGATCGCTCTCTTCTCGATGGCGCGTACCCTGGATTTCGCCGCCATCCGGACCTTGCCGATGATCTCGTCGGCATAGTCCTTGAGCCCTTCCGCCACATCAACCTTGGGTTTCGCAACAAAATCGACAGCGCCGTTCTCCAGGGCACGAAGCGTGACCTCCGCACCCTGCTCAGTCAGCGTCGAGACCATCACCACTGGCATCGGGCGCAAACGCATCAGGTTGCCGAGGAAAGTCACGCCGTCCATCTTTGGCATCTCGACATCGAGCGTGAGCACGTCAGGGTTGAGCTGCTTGATCTTTTCACGCGCCACGTAGGGGTCGGTCGCCGTGCCGACAACCTCGATATCGGAGGCCTGCGCAAAGACCTGTGTCAGCACCTGGCGCACCA
>JAGRHB010000479.1 GCA_020445245.1 Gammaproteobacteria bacterium | reverse complement strand
ATTTCTGCTTAACGGGCTGCCTTGATCGCAGCAGGTTGAACGATACCGGCACTGTTGCCCCAGGCGTTGCGCTCGTACGAGATGACCGCGGCCAGGTCTGCATCATTGAGTATGTTGCGATAGGCCGCCATCGCGGTACCCGCCTTGCCATCCAGCACCAGGCTGATATGGGCAGCCGCGTCGCCATTGGCGATCGCGCTGCCGGCCAGCGCCGGGAACGCAGGCGGCACACCCTGGCCGTTGACCTGGTGACACGCCGCGCAGTTGGTGGTGTAGACCTGCTCACCCTTCGCGAGCAGCTCGTCCTTGGTCCATTCACGGTCAGCGGAAGCCGCCGCCGCTTCGGCGACGCTCTTCTGCTCCGCCACCCACTTGGCATAGTCTTCCGGCGCCTTCGCGACAACGACGATCGGCATGAAGCCATGGTCCTTTCCGCAAAGTTCGGCACACTTGCCGCGATACACCCCCGGCTGGTCCACCTTGGTCCAGGCCTCGTTCACGAAACCGGGAATCGCATCCTTCTTCCAGCCCAGATCCGGCACCCACCACGAATGAATGACATCCGCCGCAGTCAGCAGGAACCGCACCTTCTTGCCGGTCGGGATGACCAGCGGGTTGTCGACTTCCATCAGATAGTGGTCGCCAAACTGGCTCAGATCCGCGTCGGCACCGAGCAGACGCGCTTCGTTGTGCTTGGCATCGAGCGAGCTGATCAGCGAGATCCCGGATGCGTCACCGTCGACATAGTCGTACTTCCATTTCCACTGGATCCCGGTGACTTTCACCGTCATGTCAGCATCACTGGTGTCCTCCATCGCCAGCAAGGTGCTGGTCGCGGGAATGGCCATGCTGACCAGGATCACGATCGGCACCACAGTCCACAGGATCTCCATGGTGGTGCTCTCGTGGAACTGCGCAGCGACGGCGCCCTTGGATTTACGGTGGTTGACGATCGAGTAGATCATTGCACCGAACACCACGATGCCGATCACGCAGCACACCCAGAAGATGATCATGTGCAGGTCGTACACGCTCTGGCTTGTGGAGGTGACTCCTTCCCGCATGTTGAGCGCGAAGTCAGCTCGCGCTGACGTGAACGCCCCGACCAGTAACGCCGACGATATGCCGGCCAGCTTATGCATCACTCTCACAGCTTCGGTCCCCCCGAATTGTTTAATCTTTATTCGTTCACCGGGCGCCGCATCCGGCGGCGCCGTCGATCTCTATGCGGACAGCAGCTTGTGCAACTCCGCCGCAAGGTCGGCCTTCTCGTCGTCGACCAGGAATCCCCCGATCTCGACCCGCCGACCGGAAGCACCGATCCACAGGCGCCTTGGGTACCAATGCCCGGTCGCGCCGGTCAGTTCCACGCGGACCCAGCCGCGCGCAAATTCTGTCCGCTCTTCCGGGCCGCCCGCGTCGTCGCAGCGGCCGCGCGCCCGGCCCTTCTCCACCGTCACCACCGATGCGCCGATGGAGATCACCTCGCAGCGCTGGGCGGCATGCGACACCACGTAGATGCACGCAAACAACGCCGCAAGCTCCAACCCGGCAAACGGCAGGATGAGCCAATAACCACGCACTGCGAGCACACCGGAGATCA
>JAGRHB010000047.1 GCA_020445245.1 Gammaproteobacteria bacterium | reverse complement strand
CATGGCGATGGTGCAGAGCCTGCTGCTGCGTGCGCTGGTCGCGCGGTTCTGGCAGCAGCCTTATACCTCGTCGCCGGTGCCCTGGGGTACCGAACTGCATGACCGCTTCATGCTGCCGCATTTCGTGCAGCGCGACATGGCGGACGTGGTCGGTGATCTGCGACGTTGGGGATATGCGGTTGATGGCGAGTGGTTCGATCCCTTCGTCGAGTTCCGCTTTCCACGCTATGGCACCATCAACGTCGATGACATCGAGATGGAGCTGCGCTTTGCCATCGAACCCTGGAATGTGCTCGGCGAGGAAGTGACCGCACAGGGCACTGCACGCTTCGTCGACTCCTCCGTCGAGCGCCTGCAGGTCAAGGTGCGCGGCATGACCGACACGCGCCATGTTGTGACATGCAACGGACGGCGTGTGCCATTGCGGTGCACCGGCGAACGCGGAGAATTCGTCGCCGGGGTACGTTACAAGGCGTGGAACCCACCGTCCGGCCTGCATCCGACGATCCCGGTGCACGCGCCGCTGGTGTTGGATATCGTCGACACATGGTCGGAACGCTCGCTCGGTGGCTGTACCTACCACGTTGCCCACCCGGGCGGGCGCAACTACGAGACATTGCCGGTCAATGCGTACGAGGCGGAATCGCGTCGGTTGGCACGGTTCTGGCCTGTCGGACATAGCACCGGTACGGTGCGTGTGCCCGAAGAGGCCCCGCAGTGCGAACATCCCTACACCCTGGATCTCCGGAATTCCAGCCGCGGCCGCAAGGATTGACGCTGGTTTCCGGCCGAGAAGACAACATGCCAATAGAGCTCAAAGAATACGACCCAGGTCCCTTTTTCGACGAGATGATGGCCGGAAAGAACCGCGCCCGGCCGTTGGCGAAAGAGATCATCGGCCTGTTCCGCAAGATGAACAACGGAGAGCTGTCGACACGCCAGGATGCGGCGGATCTCGCGATCAAGGAGATGGGCATCACATTCACGGTGTACAGCGAAAACGACGGCATGATTGATCGCAACTGGCCGTTCGATATCGTGCCGCGCATCATCGAAAAGCAGGAGTGGGACCGGATCGAGGCTGGTCTGAAGCAGCGTGTGAAGGCGCTGAACCTGTTCATCAACGACCTGTATCACGAGCAGAAGATCATCAAGGACGGGGTTTTTCCCCCCGAGGTGCTGGCCGAATCGAAGAACTTCCGGCCGCAGTGCGTGGGGGTCAACCCCCCGCTCGGGGTGTGGGCGCACATCTGTGGCTCGGACCTGGTGCGCGATGCGGACGGCACCATGTACGTACTGGAAGACAACCTGCGTGTTCCCTCGGGGGTCTCCTACATGTTGGAGAACCGTCTGGTCACCAAGCGCGTGTTCCCCGAACTCTTCGAATCCTATGCGCCGCTGCCGGTTGACGACTATCCGACCCAGCTGTACGAAATGCTGGCTGCATTGTCGCCGCGCAACGTCAAGCGCCCGTCCGTGGCGGTGTTGACGCCGGGGATTTACAACTCGGCCTATTTTGAGCACGCCTACCTGGCGATGGAGATGGGCGCCGAGTTGGTCGAGGGCAGGGATCTGTTCGTCGATGACGACGATTGCGTCTACATGCGAACGGTATCGGGCCCGCAGCGTGTTGATGTGATCTACCGTCGCATAGACGACGAATTCATGGATCCGGAGGCGTTTCGCGAGGACTCGGTCCTGGGCGTGCCCGGCCTGCTGCGTGCGTGGAAGGCACGCAAGGTTGGACTGGCGAACGCCCCGGGCGCGGGCGTTGCCGACGACAAGGTCGTGTATGCCTTTGTTCCCGAGATCATCCGTTACTACCTCGACGAAGAGCCCGGGATACCCAATGTCCCGACCTATCGCTGCATGTACCCCGACGAGAGGCAATACGTGCTCGATCATCTGGAAGAGCTGGTGATCAAGCCGGCCAATGAATCCGGTGGCTACGGTATGCTGATCGGCCCGCGTTCCACCAAGGCCGAGCGCAAGACCTTTGCCGACCTGATCAGCAAGAATCCACGCAACTACATTGCGCAGCCGACACTGGGCCTTTCGACCGTCCCAACCGTGGTGGGCCAATGTCTCGAGCCGCGGCATGTCGACCTGCGTCCGTTCATTCTCAGCGGCCGCAAGACCTTCGTCACGACCGGTGGACTGACCCGTGTGGCTCTACGAAAAGGATCTCTGGTGGTCAATTCCTCACAGGGTGGCGGATCGAAAGACACCTGGATCGTGGATACCGGCAACTGAGCGGAGGTCACAATGCTGTCACGCGTCGCGGAAAACATCTACTGGCTCGCCCGATACGTGGAGCGCGCGGAAAACACGGCACGCCTGGTCCGGGTCAATTCGCACCTGGTGCTGGACACGCCGAGCGGCATTGCGCCCGGTTGGGAGCCGTTGGTGGAAATCACCGGCTTGCGCCAGCAGTTCGAGACGGTGGAGCGCGAACCGAACGAGCGCAATATCGTGCGCTTCCTGATTGGTGACGCGAACAACCACGGCTCGATACTCTCGTCGCTGGCAGCTGCCCGCGAGAACTGCCGCACCGTGCGCGAGGTGTTGCCGCGATCGTCCTGGGAGAAGCTCAACGAGCTGTATCTGTTCGCAAGGGAAAATGTGCAGTCCGGCCTGACCAAGAGCGGTCGGGACAATTTCCTCGACGGGATCATCAGCGGCTCGCAGCAGATCGTCGGCCTGCTCGGGTCGGTGATGTATCGCGATGAGGCCTGGCACTTCGCTCGCATCGGTCGCAACCTCGAACGCGCCGATATGACCACGCGCATCATCGATGTGCGCTCGACTGACCTGTTTCCGGATGACATGCTCGAGTCGCGTTCGCTTGACACACTGCAGTGGATCAGCGTGTTGCGATCGATGTCGGGCTATCAGACCTATCGGCGGCATGTGGCGATCAGGGTCAGCCGCGCGGATGTGCTCGATTTCCTGTTTCACAACCCGCTGTTTCCGCGTTCGTTCCTGCACTGCATCTCGGCGGTCGACGACGGCATCGGCAAGATGGAAAACTCGGGTCCGGCATTGCGCGGCATCCGCGCGCTCAAACTCAAGCTGCGCCGCGTCAAAGTGGCGGAACTGAGCCAGGCGGAGCTGCACGAGTTCATCGACGAGCTGCAACTGGGCATCATCGAACTGCACAACAGCCTGGCCGAGACCTACTTTCCGCCGGCTCAGGTGTTGGAAGAGGCCGGCTGAGGGCCGGTCAGGTGCCGGCGGCGCGGCGCAGGAATTCGGTGTTGCCGTTGATTCCCAGGACGATGTCTTCGAGTAACAGCCAGGGTTGCCGGCTGCCGATCCCCTTTATCGCGGCATCGGCCTCATGGCATCTGTCCAGCGCCAGCAGCCACTGCGCCGCGCGCAGCCTGCCCAAGCCCTGGCGGACCACGGCGACGCGCTTGCTGAACACGCGGGCCCTGCCGATCGCCTGGTCGGGACTCGCCCCCTTCGCGACATCGGCAGACATCTGCGCCAAATTGCGCACCTCGCGGTGCAGTGCCCAAAGCACGACCGCCGGTGCCTGCCCTTCAGCGCGCAGCCCGTCAAGGATGCGAACGCTGCGTTCGACCTCGCCGCGCAATGCGCTGTCGACCAGCTCGAACACGTCGTAGCGTGAACTGTCGGCAACCGCGGCCTCCAACTGGTTGGCGTCCAGCCGCCCGGGGCCGTGAAGCAGCAGAAGCTTTTCGACCTCCTGGCGGGCTGCCAGCAGATTCCCCTCGACACGCTCGGCCAGCATCTGCACCACCTCATCCGTCGGTTCGATACCTGCGCTGTGCAGTCGCTGCCCGATCCAGGCAGGCAGTCGCTGGGTCTCGATCGGCCAGACCTGCACCACCACGCCGAGCGTATCCAGGGCCTTGAACCATTTGCCGTTCTGCTGCTGACGATCGAGTTTGGGCATGCTGACCAGCAGCAGCGTGTCGGGTGGTGGATCTGCACAGTAGGCAATCAGTGCCTTGCTGCCCTCGGCACCGGGTTTGCCACCGGGAATCCGCACGTCGATGATCTTCCTGTCCGCGAACAGCGAGTAGGCGGAGGCCTCGGCGGTCAGTTGTTGCCAGTCGAATCCACCGCCGACCTCCAGGACCTCGCGGGTGGTATGTCCCGCCGCGCGTGCAGCGGCGCGGATCGCATCGCAGCATTCGCCCAGCTGCAGCGGTTCATCGCCACTGACGAGGTAGGCAGGCGCGAGCTGACGCGCCAGGTGCTCCCGCAGCTTGTCCGGATAGACCCGCATCCGTGCTATCGCGTGGCCGCGAGGCGACGGATGATACTGTCCACGAGTTGGCGGCGCATGTCTGCGCGCAGCAGTTCGGCCTCGCGGCTGCTGCCGAGCACGGCGTCTTCCGGTTGAAACAGGATGCGCAGCGTCCGTACGGTCTGCGGCGCGACCGGTTCCCGGCCATCGGCGGTGCGCAATGCAAAGGTCGCGGACTCTTCGAGTTCGTACTCCACCGCCTTGTTACGGCTGTTCACAGACAATACCCGCGAGCCACTGCGCCAATCACTGATCCGCAGGACGGCCGCCGCACCGGCTGCGGTCTCGCTGAGCGACGCCCCTGAGGTCTCCAGCTGGTTCACCAGTTCGCGTTGCAGTGGCGAGTAAGGGGCCAGGCCGGCGATATGCAGAGGGCTCGGTACGCCGCTCAGCAGCACGGCCTGCCCGCGTGGCTGAAAGCCACAACCGGTCAAACCGATCGTGGCCAGCAACAGCAACAGCCCGGTGGCAAACGTCGCATTGCAGATACAGGGCATGCGCCTCATCACGCGTCTCCGTCAGTTTGCGACGATGTTGACCAGCTTGCCTGGCACCACGATGACCTTGCGCACCGTCAGCCCCTCGGTGAAGCGTCTGGCGTTATCATTGTCGAGTGCCGCCTGCTCGACGGTCGCTTTGCCGACGTCCGCAGCCACCTGGATCCTGCCGCGCATCTTGCCGTTGACCTGGACAACGTATTCCACCGTATCGCAGACCAGGGCCGATTCGTCGACCTGCGGCCAGCCACCGTGCTGGATGTCTTCACCGTAACCGAGTTCACGCCACATCGCGTGGGTGACATGCGGTGCAATCGGCGCCAGCAGCCGCAACACAATGCCCATGCCCTCGCGCAGGGCGGCGACGGCCGCGGGCGAGTCGTCGAGCTTGTTGAGCGCGTTTACCATGGTCATACAGGCCGACACCACGGTGTTGTATTGCTGGCGCTCGTAGTCGAACAGCGCCTTTTGCAGCGCCGCATGCACCTCGCGGCGCGTATCGGCGCAATCGGCCGGGTCGCCCGGTGTAATCGCGGCAAGGCCGGCGAGGCGCGTGCCCAGCGCCCACACACGCTTGAGGAAGCGATGCGCACCTTCGACCCCTTCATCCGACCACTCCAGCGACTGCTCGGGCGGGGCGGTGAACATGGTGTACAGGCGCACAGTATCGGCGCCGTACCGATCGATCAGCGTCTGCGGGTCGATGCCGTTGTTCTTCGACTTTGACATCTTTTCCACGCCACCCGGGACGACCGGCTGGCCGTCGGCCCTGGCGATGGCGCGCACCACGCGACCCTTGTCATCGCGCTCAACCTCGATATCAGCCGGATTGAACCATTCTTTCGAACCGTCGGGGTTGCTGCGGAAATAGGTCTCGGCGACCACCATGCCTTGCGTCAGCAGGCGGGTGAACGGCTCGTCACAGTCGACCAGCCCCTCATCGCGCATCAGTTTGTTGAAGAAGCGCGCATACAGCAGGTGCAGGATCGCGTGTTCGATACCGCCGACATACTGGTCTACCGGAAGCCAGTACCTGGCCCGTTCATCGAGCATCTGTGTGTCAGCGTCCGGGCAGCAGTAGCGTGCGTAGTACCAGCTCGATTCGAAGAATGTGTCGAAGGTGTCGGTCTCGCGCTGGTCGCCATTGCCCAGATCGTAGAACGAGGGCATTTTCTTCAACGGCGAACCCGAGCCGTCGACCACCACATCTTCGGGAAGCCGCACCGGAAATTCAGAGGCCGCTTCGACTGTCCCGTCTGCCTTGCGGATCACCGGTATCGGACAGCCCCAATAGCGCTGACGCGAAACCCCCCAGTCACGCAGGCGGAAGTTGATCTGTTGCCTGCCCTTGTGGTGTTTTTCCAGCCAGGCGGCTATCGCATCGAACGCGGCTTCCGAGGTCAGCCCGTCGAAGGGCGCGGAATTGGCCAGCACACCCCTGTCGACAAAGGCGGCGTGTTCGATGCTGCAGGCATGGCCGCCACGTTCAAAAATGACCTGTTTCTTCGCGATGCCGTATTTTTCCGCGAATTCCCAGTCGCGCTGGTCGTGGGCCGGCACCGCCATGACGGCACCGGTGCCGTAGCCCATCAGTACGAAGTTGGCGGCATATATCGGCACGCGGTCACCACTGACGGGGTGCACGGCATTGATGCCGAGCGCCATGCCGCGTTTTTCCATGGTCTCCAGTTCCGCTTCGCTGATGCCACCCTGTCTGCACTGGTTGATGAACTCCGCGAGATGCTCATCGGTTTCGGCCGCCCGCAGTGCCAGCGGGTGCTCGGCGGCGACGGCGACGTAGGTGACGCCCATCAGCGTATCCGGCCGAGTGGTGTAGATCTCAAGCGCCTCGTCGGAACCCTCGATGCCGAACCTCATTTGCACGCCCAGCGAGCGGCCGATCCAGTTGCGCTGCATGGTTGCGACTTGTTCCGGCCAGCCGGGCAGGCGGTCGAGATCGTCGAGCAGTTCCTGGGCATAGGCCGTGATGCGGATGAACCATTGCTCGATGTCGCGCTTTTCGACAGGCGCTCCGGAGCGCCAGCCTTTGCCGTCGATCACCTGTTCGTTGGCAAGGACCGTCTGGTCGACCGGATCCCAGTTCACCGTGGCCGTCTTGCGGTATGCCAGGCCCTTTTCGATCAGACGGGTGAACAGCCACTGTTCCCAGCGGTAGTAATCCGGACTGCAGGTGGCGAGTTCGCGGTCCCAGTCATAGCCGAATCCCAGCCGCTGCAGCTGTCCCTTCATGTACGCGATGTTGGCGTAGGTCCATTCTGCCGGCGGTTTGCGATGCCTGATCGCGGCATTCTCCGCGGGCAGGCCAAAGGCGTCCCAGCCCATGGGCTGCAGGACATTCTTTCCCAACTGACGCTGGTAGCGCGAGATCACGTCACCGATCGTATAGTTACGAACATGCCCCATGTGCAGCTTGCCGCTGGGGTAGGGGAACATCGACAGGCAGTAGAATTTCTCTTTGTCAGGGTCTTCGATAGCCCGGAAAGAGGCGCTTTCTTCCCAGAAGCGCTGTGCGCTGTTCTCGATCTGTTCTGGATTGTACTGCGGGTCCATGGGTGGCCTGGTGTGCGGGCGAAATGCAATCGCGGAAGGATACCGCAGCCCGCGCGGCTGCGCGATGTGACGGCGCCGTCACGTACCGCCATCGACAGTTTTTGCGCTGGATTAAGAAACCGCAAATTGACAATTGCCGTCGAATAGCCGGGTTCTCCATAGTATTCATTGGCGATTTATCTGTGTATTACTAGAACAACCGGGCCGCGCCGCGGATGGAAGGAGACTAAGCATGGTCAGCTATCAGGAACTGCATCAGCAGAATCACAAAATCACCGAACTCACGAATATCCTGCAACATTTGCTCGGGGATCGCCTGCTGTGCGACTCCGAAGTCACGTGCAGCCTGTTCTTCGAGTACGTCAACGCCGTGAAAGATCACCTTGCAGTGACCGACAGCGCCATGTATTCGAAACTTCTGGGTGCCGGTGATCAGAAGATGAACAATCTGGCAAACCGTTTCATGGGCGGGTCGCGCGAGATCAACCGCATTTTTTCCGCCTACTTGAAGCGCTGGTGCAAACTGCGCGCCAAGCAGCTGGTGATCCGCGAGTATGACGCGTTCATGCGCGATACCCAGGAGATGTTCGACATGGTGCTGGACCGGATCCAGAACGAGACGGAACATCTGTACCCGGCGGTTCGCAAGGTAACGGGCGACGTACGCGAAGTCGCCTGATCCGGAGCCGACGGTCGAATACGGCCGCCGGTCATACGGATGTGGAGCGGGCGCGCTAAACTGTTCCCAGGCCTTTTGCCTGAGAGGTTTTAGCCATGAGTGACAAGCAGAAAGATCCGATCGATCGTCTGGTTGGTGCCTATGAGGCCATGCTCGAGCGTGTGCACGAGGCAGCCGAAACGGGTGAGAAGAAGACCGTGCCGTGGCTGCGCGAGGCCTTGGCCAATGCGCGCGAAAAGGCCGTGCAGCTCGAAGAATTGACACGCGAAGAGGCCGACAAGGTTTCGCGCTATGTCGAGCGCGACCTGCACGAGGCGGCCAGCTATATCGCCGATACCGGGCAGGAGTTTCGTGATTGGCTGACGTTCGACTGGCGCCTGATGCAGAACCGCATGCTGGACATGTTTGCGGGGATGGCCGACCAGACCAGTCAGGCGCTGCGTGGGTTTGCCGAGCAGGCCCGTCAGGCCAGCCAGTACCACACCGGCGAGATCACCGCTCCGGGTGTGCTCGAGTGCATTGAATGCGGTGAAACCCTGCACTTCGAAAAGACCGGGCGGATCCCGCCGTGCCCGAAGTGCAATGCGACGACCTTCCAGCGCAAACCCGCCGTAGCGTCCTGATAAACCGTTGTCGCGCCTTTCAGGCCGATAGCGGTGCTGCGAGCCGGGTAAGGCGACCGGCCAGCGATGCGAAGTCGATTCCCCAGTGCATGCCGAGGTCGTTCAATCGCTGGGCAGGTGGCACTTCCGGGGCCGTAGAGGCAAACGCCAGAACCAGCAGGTTGTCGTGATCCGGGTCAGCCAACAGCAGTGTTTCGTTGTCGAAGACGCGGCGGATCCTCAGCAGCGCCTCGCTGATCGCCTGGTTGTCTCCGAGAATGAGATTGACCGTCAATACGCCACGTGGTTCAAGTCGGGCGCGGCAGCCTTCAAGGAAATCAAGAGCGGTTGCCCAGGGTGGTGTCTTCTGGTTCTCCTCCAGGTCGACCAGGATGTAGTCGTAGCGCGCCGGGCTGTGCACCAGGTGTTCGCGTACATCTTCGACCAGCAGCCGCCAGTTGCTGGTCGGCGGTGGAAAATCGAAGTATTCGCGCGCCAGACGGGCCACGGTCGGTGAGAGTTCCACCGCATCGCCGGCGACCTCCGGGGCGCGGGCATGCAGCCAGCGTGCGATCGCACCGCCACCGCAGCCCGCCAACATCACGTTGTGCAGCGGCGCGTCGAACATCAAGTGTGCCAGCATGGCGCGGTTTACCGGGTTCGGCAGGACGGCCGCATCCTGCAGGTGGATCTCTGACTGCAGGATGACGTCGTCGAACCAGAGGCTGCGGCAGTCTCCCTCGTCCCAGATCTCCAGGTGCGTATCGTCGTGCTCTTCGCGGTAGATGCAGCGGGCCCGCTTCATACGAGAAACAAGGTGGCAAGGCCGAGAAACGACAGGAATCCGACCACGTCGGTGACGGTCGTCAGCAGCACCGATCCGGCCAGCGCGGGATCGATGCCGATGCGCTCCAGAAGCAGCGGCAGGACCGACCCGGTGATGGCGGCAAACACCAGGTTG
>JAGRHB010000478.1 GCA_020445245.1 Gammaproteobacteria bacterium | reverse complement strand
CGAAGTATGACGGCGTTTGCGCGCGAGCAGGGACATGGCGAGTACGGGGAACTCACATGGGAGATTCGTTCGGTGAATCACCGCTTCCTCGAGTCGACGGTGCGTCTGCCGGAGGAACTGCGCGCAATCGAGCCCGTGGTGCGTGAAAGGGTCACGTTGCGTCTCGGACGCGGCAAGGTGGAATGCAACCTGCGTTTCAAGGCAGCCACCGCCGCGGCCACAGAGCTGAAGGTCAATGACGGCCTGGTCGATCAGATACTCGCCGCGGCAGACAAGATGGCGCACCGGCTGCACAGCTCGCACCAACTCAGCATCATGGATCTGCTGCGCTGGCCAGGTGTTCTGGAGACTGCCGAGCAGGACTTCACCCCGTTGCAGGAGGCGGCGGTCGAGCTGCTCGACAAGACCATCGACTCCTTGCTGGACGCGCGCGAACGCGAAGGCGGGCGCCTGGCTGAGCTGATTGCACAGCGCATCACGTTGATGCGGGCTCAGGTCGAGCTCGCGCGTGAACGCATGCCGCAGGTGATTGCCGCGGTCCGTGAGCGCCTGCGCAGTCGATTGGCCGAGGTGGCGGAGACGCTCGACCAGGCCAGGCTCGAGCAGGAAATGGCGCTGTTGGCCCAGCGCCTGGATGTCGATGAGGAGATGGACCGCCTGCGTACCCATCTGGACGAGGTCGAACGTGTGCTCGAACAGGACGAGCCGGTGGGGCGCCGCCTGGACTTCTTGATGCAGGAGCTCAACCGGGAGGCCAACACCCTCGGCTCGAAGTCTGCCGACAGCGAGACGACCGCGGTTTCGGTCGAGATGAAGGTGTTGATCGAGCAGATGCGCGAGCAAGTGCAGAACATCGAATAAACGGAGTACTCAGATGTCCGAATCCGCAATCCTGTTCATCGTGTCTGCCCCTTCGGGCGCCGGCAAGACCAGCCTGCTGCGCGAGCTCGTGCCGGCCGACGACCGGCTGGTGGTCTCGGTCTCGCATGCGACGCGCGCGATGCGCCCGGGGGAGCAGGACGGGACGCACTACCACTTTGTCAGCGTCGAACGCTTTCTCGAGCTGGTCGGCGAAGGGGCGTTTCTCGAGCACGCGCAGGTATTCGACAACTACTACGGTACCTCCGAGGCGGCGGTGCGCAGCCAGCTCGCGCGCGGCCTCGACGTGGTGCTGGAGATCGACTGGCAGGGTGCACGCCAGGTTCGCCAGCGGTTTGCCGATGCGGTGTCGATCTTTGTGGCTCCGCCCAGTATCGATGCCCTGCGTCAGCGCCTGTCGGGGCGCGGGCAGGACAGTGCGGAGGTGGTCGAACGGCGCATGGCAGATGCACGCAGCGAACTCTCGCACTATGCGGAGTACGACTATCTGGTGATCAACGATGATTTTGATGCTGCACTCGAAGAATTGCGCGCAATCGTGACTGCCGAGCGCCTGCGCGAGCCGCGACAGGCCGCGCGTTTTTCGGCGGCCCTGGCCGGCATGCTTGGCTAGTTGGCCACAAAACCATACAATTACCCGTTCGCAATCGATTTCCCGATCCCTGGAGTTGTTGACGCACCATGGCCCGCATCACCGTAGAAGACTGTCTCACCAATGTGGACAACCGTT
>JAGRHB010000477.1 GCA_020445245.1 Gammaproteobacteria bacterium | reverse complement strand
CCCTGGATCGCCAGTCGACCGTTGCAGTCGTTGAGTTCGGCGACCCGCTGCGCGAGTTCGGTCAGTGCCGCCCAGTCCTGCGTCAGGGCCTGCTGCTGCAGCCCTTCGACCAGCTTGCCCGCCCCCTCGTTGCCTGCCGGCAGGCCGGCCGCTTTTTGCAGGCGATCGCGGGCGTGCACGCTGTGTTCGAGTTCTTTTAGCAGCACCAGTTTCTCGCGTACGACCTGCTGCAGGGTCTCGGGGTCCTTGCCGAGGAGCGCGTCCTGCTCGCGTTGGAGCACCGGCTCGATCGACTGCAGGCCATGCAGGCTGGCCTGCACTGTGGCGGTGAACGCCTTGCCGAGTTGCACGCTATCCATGGTTCATTGTGCCCTGGCGAGTCCTGCCTCGAAGGTCAGCACCTTGTCGGCAACACGTGCCGGCTCGACCTGAAACGACCCCGTCGCCAACGTGCGTTGCACATCCTGAACGCGTTGTGTGTCGACCACCGGCAGGTTTGCGATCTCTGCCTCGAGTGCCTGCAGCTGCGCTGCCTGGCTCGAAAGCTTCAGTTGATCGCCGCCGGTCGTCTGGCTCTTGGCTGCAGATCCTGCGCGCGTCTGGTTGCTGTTTGCGGTCGCCTGCGATTTGCTCGCCTCGGCGGCCTCGTGCGGCGGTCGGCCGCCGTTCCCACTGATTTCGATGCCCATCTCGGTTACACCTTCACGGTTATTACGTGCTCTGTATCGTCTGACTTTTGACGGACTTTACACAGCAGACGTAAGTGGTGAAATTCATTCCGAAAATAGTCGTTTCGGCAGTAATCCGGCGGGCTGTTTCACGTTCAATTGAGGACCTCGATCAGGCCTGAGCCTGTCACGGTACCCGTGACCTCGCGGCCGGAGCTCAGATTCTTGACCTTGATCCGCTCGCCGCGCGTGCCATCAGCCAACGCCTTGCCCCGCATCCTAACCTGTAGACCGTCGGTCACCGCAAGTATCTGTACCTGGCTGCCGCGTTTGACCAGCCTGGCACGCTCCAGCAGTCCCGCGTGCAATGTGGTGCCGCCACCGACCGCACGCTTGCTGCGCAGACCGACGACGTCTTCGACGCGGGTGAAGTAGGCTTTGTGCAGTGTCGAGGTATCGACCTCGCTCAGTGTCACGTCGTCTGCCCGTACCGCCTGGCCACGCACCAGAGGGCGGGTACTCACCACCACGGTGTCGAGCAGCGCCAGGTGTACCGGCACGTAGATCTTCCACGGCTTGCCGCCTTCGCAGCGCACGCCGACCACGCCGCGGCCGCCGTTGAGGCCGTTTGGCGAATCATAGGTCTCCAGGTCTTGATCACACTGTGCCAGCTTGAGGCGGCTGTCCAGGGTGCCGACGGTCACTTCCGGTCGGCCCGCAAGGTCAACCGCCTGCGCCAGCGCATGTTGGCGCGCGGCCTCGCGGATGCTGTCATGTGATTGCGCCGGGTATTCCTCGGCGCTGCCGCTGCCCGCGAGTGTGAACAGCATGACCGCCAAAGCGGCGGAATTTCGACGGGTTTGTTTCATGGTCAACAGGCAGCAAGGTTCGTGCCGGTTTCGCAGGTCTGGCGCCATTAAAGCCTGACGTTCCTGTGCCGCTACGCCAT
>JAGRHB010000476.1 GCA_020445245.1 Gammaproteobacteria bacterium | reverse complement strand
GTTGCCGATGCGTCCGATGGCCTACATCAAGCGTGACTGGTCGATCAGCAGCGAGCCGTGGGAGTGGCGGCTGCGGCCGTGAACAAGCGGCGATTCGACGTGGCCGCAGCCGCCATGCTGGTGGTGTTGCTACTGGCGTCGCTGCACATGATCAGTGCGGCGGTGCAACGTTCAGAGGAACTCGGCCAGTGGTTCATCCCACTGCTGCTGTTCACACTGGTTGGTCTGGTACTCCTGTTCGGCCTGGTCGGATGGAACCTCTGGCAGCTGCTGCGCGACTACCGGCTGCGGGTCGCCGGTTCTCGGCTGAGTGCGCGCCTTACCGTGCTGTTCCTGGTGCTCGCACTGGTGCCGGTCAGCGTGGTCTATTTCTACTCTATGCGTTTCCTGTCCAGTGGCATCGACAGCTGGTTCGATCTGCAGGTCGACAGCGCGATGGAGGATGCCCTGACGCTGAGCAAGCTGTCGCTGGACCTGCACAAACGCGAGCGCCTGAAGCTGTCGGAAAACCTGCTGAGCTCCATCGAGGATACCTCGCAGACTGCGATGGCACTCAGCGTGAATGACATGCGCGCCTCTTCGGGTGCTTTGGAGATCACGTTGTTCAGCGTCCAGGGCAAGGTGCTGGCGCTGAGCCACGCCAACCCGGATATCCTTTTGCCGACGGCACCCGACAGCGGCATGGTTCAGCAGGTGGTGGCCGGGGACAACTACGTCGGCGTGGCGAGCGGACCCGACGGCCGCCTGCTGGTGCGCTGTCTGGTTCTCGACAAGGCCCGCCGCGGTATCGTGCTGCAGGCGCTGTATCCCGTGCCCGAGGCCCTGAGTGATATCAGCAGCAGTCTGCAGGATGCCTACGAGACCTACCGCACGCGTGCCTACATGCGCTCGCAGATCAAGTTCAGTTTCGCCCTCAGTCTGTCCATGGTCCTGTTGCTCGGGTTGTTCGCGGCCGCCTGGGCCGCGGTATTCACCGCACGCCGCCTGGTACAGCCGATCAGCGACATCGCAGAGGGCACGCGCGCCGTGGCTGAGGGTAACTATGACAAGCAACTGCCGCGGCCCAAGGTCGAGGACGAGCTTGGTTTCCTGGTCAATTCGTTCAACGCAATGACCAGGCGTATTGCGCATGCGCGCAATGCCCTCGAGGAGGGGCGACACAAACTGCAGGCCCAGCACAATTACCTGGAGACCGTACTGGGTGGGCTGTCCACCGGGGTCATGGCGCTGGATGGACAGGGCCGTATCCAGACTGCCAACCGCGCCGCGGAGCAGATTCTCGGTGTCCCCGTCGGTGACCTCGCAGGGGAGAGGCTGCAGGAACTCGGTGGGTACCGTGAGTCGTTACAACCGTTCGTCGATCGGGTGATCGAGGGCTTCGAGAAGGGTGTGCACGAGGGTCGCGCCGAGATCACGCTGTATCGCGGCGTCGGTCGCCAGGTGCTGTTGTGCAGGCACTCTCCACTCGAGACGGACCCCGGCGCGGCAACCGGGCATGTGCTGGTATTCGACGATGTCACCGAGTTGCTCAAGGCGCAGCGTGATGCCGCCTGGGGAGAAGTGGCGCGGCGCCTGGCACATGAGATCAAGAATCCGCTGACGCCGATCCAGCTGTCTGCCG
>JAGRHB010000475.1 GCA_020445245.1 Gammaproteobacteria bacterium | reverse complement strand
CCGACATATGCCACCTCTCCAGTTGCAATGCCACAGCGTGGTCCGCCTCGGCACCATTGATCGCGTCGCTCAGAAGAGCTCGACGTCACCCGCGCCCATGGATGCCTGGGCCACGGGCTTGCTGTCCGACGTCAACTCCGTGGCGATATATTCATCCAACTCGGCCTGCATATGCTGCAGGGCGCGTACGAAGTCCTGCGGCGCGCGTGTCTCGGATTGCCGCAGGTCCGATAAACCGCCATGGATGCGGTTGATCAGCTCATGTACGCGATCGAGGTGGCGCTCGGCATAGGTTGCCAGCTGCCGCACGATGTCCTCGAACTGCAACGAGCGCACGGCATCTCCGACCAGTGTGTTGACCTCACCGCTGATACCCGACACCTGATCCAGAGTCCCCTCGACCGACTTGTTGAGTTCTGTCAGCCGTTCAAGCATCGCATTGACGCGCGTTTTGGCCTGGATCGCGAAGTTCATATCCTGTGACGCCAGCTTGGCAATCGCCTCGCGGGCACCGTCAATGGCATGCATGGATTCGCCAATCACCGAGCGGATCTCTTCATTGAAACGGTTCGAACGCTTGGACAGTTTGCGTACCTCGTCAGCCACCACCGCAAACCCGCGGCCGGCCTCACCGGCACGAGCGGCCTCGATCGCCGCATTCAGCGCGAGCAGATTGGTCTGGTCGGCGATGACCTTGACATCGCCGAGCAGGCGATCAGCGTGGGCCATGTGCTCAACCATATCGTCAATGCGCTCGACCATCGCCATGCTGTTGGCACTGGTATTGACCACGTAGTCAACGAAATACCGGAGTACCTCATCGGTCTCTTCGGCAAAGCCGGTCATGGCCATACCTTCGTCCGAGTCGTCGCGCATCAACTCAATCATGCCGCCAACCATGCCCAGCTGGCGCGTCGTACGGTCGTTCAGGCCCTCGAACGCCCCTTGCAGGGTCGTCGTCGCATCGCCCACCAATCCCTGGATCTGGCGCAGGTCAGTACGCATCTGACCGACCACCGTAGCCAGGTGGCCCTCCACATGCTGCACCAACTGCGTCACAGCGTGCTCCACGTCGCGGGTCTCTTGGTCGGCGACTTGCTGGCTTTCGCCTTGTGAGCGATCACGCAATGACCAAAGGGCGGCGGCCACCCACGGCAAGGCGGTCAAAGCGGACCAGCCCCACGAGGGCAGGTATTCGCCACCCCACAGCGCCACCAGTGTGAACGCCAGGGTCCCGGCCGATCCAATCATCAGGTACGATCTGTTCAAATTCATTTGCTGCCGGCTTCTGCGGCGATCGAGGTCTTCCCGAGCATCTGCTCCCTGCATTCCCTATCGGCGGTGCAGGTGCTTTCTTGACCCCGTGTTCACGAACACCTGTCGCCGATCCAGGCGACTATTTACGGCTTGCCAATTCGATCAAACGCGCGGCGATCTTGCCCAGCGGGAGCACCTCGTCGGCAAAGCCGCGCTTGGCAACCTCTCCGGGCATCCCCCAGACGACACTGGTCAGCTCATCCTGTACCAGGATCGGCGCGCCGGTCTGCTTGAGTTCTCCCATGCCGGCGGCACCATCGTTGCCCATGCCGGTCAGCATCAGGCCAATCGCATTGGGTCCGGCATTCTGCGCAAGTGAC
>JAGRHB010000474.1 GCA_020445245.1 Gammaproteobacteria bacterium | reverse complement strand
TCGGCCGTTTGCCGGTGACCTGGCAGACTCTGGACATGGTTAACGCCTCGGAAAATCTCGTTAATTTCGACGACGCCGGCCCTGTGGGCTGGCGGAAAGGCCGCAATTTATACCGGAAGCGGGTCGCCCGGTCAACCCTCGGTGGCGCTTCACATCAGGCCGCGTTCGGCCAGCGAGCAACATTCCACATCGCCTACGATCAGGTGGTCGAGCACTCGCACATCGACCAGCGCCAGCGCATCGCGAAGCCGCACCGTGATCCGCTGGTCGGCCTGGCTGGGCTCGGCGACCCCCGAGGGGTGGTTGTGACTCAGGATCACTGCCGCGGCGTTGTGCTGCAGTGCCCTGCGCACCACCTCGCGCGGGTGCACACTGGCACCGTCGATGGTGCCGCGAAACATCTCGTCAAATGCGATGACGCGGTGACGGTTGTCGAGGAACAGCACCGCGAACACCTCGTAGGGGTAGTCGCGCAGGCGGGTCTTGAGGTAGGCGGCGGTATGTTCCGGACTCAGCAGGGGGCTGCCTCGTTCGAACTGCTCGTCGAGGTGTCGCCGCGCCATCTCGAGCACTGCCTGCAGCTGGGCGAACTTGGCCGCTCCAAGCCCGGGTGCCAGACAGAACGTTGCCTGATCGGCCGCCAGCAGGCGGCGCAGGCTGCCGAAGCGCGCGAGCAGGTCGCGGGCCAGTTCGACCGCGCTCTTTCCGCTCACCCCGGTACGCAGAAAAATCGCCAGCAGTTCGGCGTCGCTCAGGCTGTGCGGGCCGGCGGCCAGCAGGCGTTCGCGCGGACGTTCCGCGATCGGCCAATCCTTGATCGTCATCATGCATTCCTTCTTCCCTGAAGTGGGCAAAGACTAACCTTGCTGGCACTGCCGCGCAAAGCCCGCTTTGCCCCAGAGGTTGGGTCGGGTAATCTTGCAGGCTGTCAATCCGCTATTAAAGGAATGCCCCCGTCTATGCAGCCACTGCGCGGACGACGCCTGTTGCTCGGCATCACCGGTGGTATCGCCGCTTACAAGGCCGCCGAACTGGCTCGCCTGCTGGTAAAGGATGGAGCCGAGGTGCAGGTGGTCATGACCCGCGCGGCGGGGGCGTTCGTCGGTGCGATGACGCTTCAGGCGATCACCGGCCGCCCGGTGCGTGAGGCCCTGTTCGACGCCCAGCACGAGGCGGCGATGGGGCATATCGAGCTGGCGCGCTGGGCCGATCTGGTCGTCATCGCGCCGGCGACTGCGGATTTTCTCGCACAGATGGCCGCGGGCATGGCCCAAGATCTGCTGTCGACACTGTGCCTGGCGACGACCGCGCCTCTGGTGGTGGCGCCGGCGATGAACCAGGCGATGTGGCGACATGCGGCGACCCAGGCCAATGTCGCGCTACTGCAGTCTCGGGGTGTCATCTTCCTCGGTCCGGACGAGGGGGCACAGGCCTGCGGTGACGTCGGACCTGGAAGGATGCTCGAGCCCGCGGATATCCAGATGGCCCTGGGTGCGAATCTTGCCGGCGGCCGTCTTGCCGGCAGACAGGTATTGTTGACCGCCGGCCCTACGCGCGAGGCGCTCGATCCGGTGCGCTTTCTCGGCAACCGCAGCTCGGGAAGGATGGGGTTCGCGCTGGCGGCAGCGTTGGTCGCCGAAGGCGC
>JAGRHB010000473.1 GCA_020445245.1 Gammaproteobacteria bacterium | reverse complement strand
GCCGAGGGCGGAAACGCGGCGCTTGTGCGTCACTTCCGACAGCGGGTTGTTCTGGTCCATGAACTGCGACAGCTGCGAGGAGCCGAAGAACTCCTTGATGGCTGCCGACACCGGCTTGGCGTTGATCATCTCCTGCGGCATCAGACCTTCCGATTCGGCCAGGGTCAGACGCTCTTTCACGGCGCGCTCGACGCGCACCAGGCCCACGCGGAACTGGTTCTCCGCCATCTCACCGACACAACGAACCCGGCGGTTGCCGAGGTGGTCGATGTCGTCGACCACGCCGTTGCCGTTGCGGATATCCACCAGCGTGCGCAGGGCATCGATGATGTCGGATGCCTGGCCATACTTCGCGACCAGGTCCTTCGCGGTTTCGTCGTCGCGGCCACCGAAGTACTTATGGTCGTACAGAACGCCGGCGCCTTCCGCTTCGTCGCGCCCAAGGCGGCGATTGAACTTCATACGGCCGACAGCCGACAGGTCGTAACGTTCGTCGGTGAAGAACAGGTTGTGGAACAGGTTCTGCGCCGCTTCTTTGGTCGGCGGCTCGCCCGGACGCATCATGCGGTAGATCTCGACCATCGCCTCCAGGGCATTGCTGGTCGGGTCTATGCGCAGCGTGTCGGAGATGAACGGACCATGGTCGAGGTCGTTGGTGAACAGGGTCTGCACCTGCTTCACACCTTTTTCGACCAGCAGTTTCGCGATGTCCGCAGTGATCTCATCGTTGGCCTTTGCCAGCAGCTCACCGGTTTCTGCATCGACGGCGTCATGCGCGATGGTACGACCGATCAGGAATTCCTGAGGCACCTCGAGCTTGTCGACGCCGGCCTCTTCGAGCTGCTTGATATGCCGCGCGGTAATCCGCTTGCCGGCCTCGACGATAACCTGCTTGCCTGCCTTGATATCAAACCCGGCGGTATCGCCGCGCAGGCGCGACGGTACGAGTGCGAGCTCGATCTTCTTCTTGCCGATCTGGAATGTGTCCTTGTCGAAGAACAAGTCCAGGATGTCGCTCGTCTCGTACCCGAGGGCACGCAACAGGATGGTGGCCGGCAGCTTGCGGCGACGGTCGATGCGGACGAAAACCGCATCCTTGGGGTCGAACTCGAAGTCGAGCCAGGAGCCACGGTAGGGGATGACCCGCGCCGAAAACAGCAGCTTGCCCGAAGAATGGGTCTTGCCCTTGTCATGATCGAAGAACACGCCCGGCGAGCGGTGCAACTGCGACACAATGACGCGCTCGGTACCGTTTATGATAAATGTGCCGTTGTCCGTCATGAGCGGCAATTCGCCCATGTAGATTTCCTGCTCCTTGATGTCCTTGACCTGCTTGGACCCGGCGGGTGCATCCCTGTCGTAGATGACCAGACGTACGAGCACGCGCAGCGGCGCCGCGAAGGTGGCGCCGCGCAGCTGACACTCGCGCTCATCAAAGACCGGCTCGCCGAGACGATAGTGCACGTATTCCAACGCAGCGCTTCCGGAGTAGCTGACGATCGGAAACACCGATTTGAAGGCCGCATGCAGACCGAGATCCTCTCGGCTGTCGGGTGCATGATCAGCCTGCAGGAACCCCCGGTAGGATTCGATCTGCGTGGCCAGCAGGAAGGGCACATCAAGAATGCTGGGGCGCTTGCCAAAGTCTTTTCG
>JAGRHB010000472.1 GCA_020445245.1 Gammaproteobacteria bacterium | reverse complement strand
CTTGCCGATGACGTGCACCACCCGGCCCTCGCCGTGGCGCCAGATCGCGTCGACCAGCTCGGGCTGGCCCAGCTGCTTGGCCCAGTTCTCGGTGCTGGAGATGTCGCCGATCGGTGCATCCAGCCAGACGTAGAAGTACTTGCCCGGCGCGTCCGGGATCTCGAAGCCGAAGTAGGGTGCGTCTCGCGAGATGTCCCAGTCGTTCAGGCCCGACTCGAACCACTCGTTGAGCTTGTTGGCCACCTCGGCCTGCACGTGGCCGGCCTTGTGCCAGTCCTTGAGGATCTTTTCGAAATTGCCCAGTTTGAAGAACAGGTGCTCCGAATCCTTCTCGACCGGCGTCGCACCGGACACGGCCGAAACCGGATTTTTCAACTCGGTCGGCGCATAGGTCGCGCCGCACACCTCGCAGTTGTCGCCGTACTGGTCTTCGGCCCCGCACTTCGGGCAGGTGCCCTTGATGAAGCGGTCCGGCAGGAACATCTCCGCCTCGGGGTCGTAGGCCTGCGAGATGGTGCGGCGTGCGATGTGGCCGGCATCGCGGTTGTTTTCGTAGATGGTGGTCGCGCAGACGCGGTTCTCTTCAGAATGCGTCGAGTGGTAATTGTCGAAGCCGATCGCAAATCCGGAGAAGTCCGCTGTGTGCTCCTGCCAGACGCGAGCGATCAGTTGCTCCGGCTCGATGCCCTCGGCGCGCGCACGCAACATGATCGGCGTGCCGTGGGCGTCGTCCGCACAAACGTAATAGCACTCGTGCCCCCGCATCTTCTGGAAACGGCTCCAGATGTCGGTCTGGATGTACTCCACCAGGTGGCCCAGGTGGATCGAGCCGTTGGCGTACGGCAGGGCACTGGTGATCAGGATCTTGCGCGGGTCGGTGCTCATCGAAATTGCTGGTTTGGCCGGTGGGATGGGCGCGCATTATCCCACAACGGTGGCGTCCCGGTGGGTCGCCGGACCGGTTTCCCCAGACACTCCCGGTTTATCGCGGCCCGCAAACACGGCATCTTGGGATGCAGCAGGACGGGCGGCGCCAAAAACGGCGCCTGGGTAAAGTCCGACCAATTTGGTTGGGAATGCGCCGGGGCTGGTGTAGAATCCGGCCGCTATTCGTTTCACATCATGTATCGCGCGACCGGCGAAGCCGCCGGCGCACGGCACCAGGAGTTCAGGAAATGGCCGAAGTAACCCGCGAATCCGTTGAAGCCGCTATCAAAGGCTACATCGAACCCCATCTCGAAATCGATCTGGTCAGCGCCAAGTCGGTGAAGGACGTGGTGATCGACGGGGGCAGGGTAAGCGTCGACATCGTGCTTGGCTTTCCGGCCAAGGGCGTGTTCGACACCATCGCCGCAGCGGTGAAAGCCGCGGTCGAGGCAGTGAATGGCGTCAGCAGCTGCGAGGTCAAGGTATCGAGCAAGGTGGTCGCACACTCGGTGCAGAAGTCGCTCAAGCCGATCGACAATGTCAAGAACATCATCGCCGTCGCCTCGGGCAAGGGCGGCGTCGGCAAGTCGACCACCGCGGTCAACCTGGCGCTCGCGCTGTCGGTTGAGGGTGCGCGCGTCGGCATTCTGGACGCGGATATCTACGGTCCGTCGCAGCCGCGCATGCTCGGCATCTCGGGCAAGCCCGAATCGAAGGATGGCAATACCCT
>JAGRHB010000471.1 GCA_020445245.1 Gammaproteobacteria bacterium | reverse complement strand
CGCCCGTTTCGCGTTTCGCCGACTCGAGGAATACCACGCCAGACCCAGGTCGCTGGAGGAAGTGGTTGATTGGGCGATGAATTTCGGTGGCGGCGGCTACATGCGGATCAAGACGCTGCAGATCCCGTCCGAGATCACCCGCCTGGCGCAGGCGGTGCAGGCAATAAACCCGCGCATCATCCTTGAGATCGGCACCGCCAGCGGCGGCACCTCGCTGATCTGGTCGTACATCGCCGGCGAACGCGTGATCACCTGCGACCTCAACGACATGAGCCACCAGGCGCCGCTGTTCACCCGCCTGCCGCCGCCCGGATCGAAATGCCGTGTGACCCTGCTCAGCGGCAATTCGCACGACCCGGCGTTCAAGGCGCGCGTGGCCGAGACCCTGCAGGGCGAGCAGGTCGATTTTCTGTTCATCGACGGCGATCACACCGAGCAGGGCGTGACCGCGGACTACAACGACTACAGGGAATTCGTCCGCCCCGGCGGCCTGATCGCATTCCACGACATCGTCGAAAACCAGCCGCTGCCGATCAATCAGGTCTACCACCTGTGGAAGCGCCTTAAACCGGTTGCCGAGGTCGAGGAGTTCGTCGATGACCCGAAACAGTGCGGTTTCGGCATCGGCGTGCTGCATGTTCCCGAGCAGGGCGCACCCGCGCCGGCTGGCTGATGCCGGCGGCTCCAGCCCGGCAAAGCGATACCGATGAGTGAGCCCTGCGTGATCGCACGCCTTGGCGGCGGGCTGGGCAACCAGCTGTTCATGTATGCCTTCAACAAGGCCATGGCCGAGCGCAACCGCGTGCCGCTGAAGCTCGACATCGTCGGAGGCTTCGAACGCGACCGCACCTATCAGCGCCAGCACCTGCTTGATCACATCCTGCCGCCGGAGCAGACCGCCGGCCGCTGGGAGGCACGCCGCTTTCCGCTGGGCCAGCGCCTGCGCAAGCTCGAACGCCGGATCAATGCGCGCCGCCCACTGGACAGGCGCCACTATGTCGAAGAGCCGGACCTGCGCTATCACCCGGAGATCAGGCAGCTGCGCATCACCCGTCCGACGGTGTTCAACGGCTACTGGCAGGCGCCGCAGTATTTCGACGACCTGAGCCCGGACATCCGCGAGCGCATCGTGTTCCCCGATGAGCTGACCACACCTATCCAGGCCGAGGCCGATCAGATCCGAGCCGCCGAACATCCCGTCTGCCTGGCCGTACGGCGCTACGAGGAAGTCCCCAAACCGAAACACCACATCCTGCAGCTCGATTATTTTCAGCAGGCGATGTCGCGTATCGAGCAGCTGGTGGAACGTCCGCATTTTTTCGTCTTCGCCCAGGACATGGCATGGGCACGTGCCAATCTGCAAAGCAGGCATCCCATCACCTTTGCCAGCGGGAAAGACCCGCACACCGGCGTGATCCAGGACCTCTACCTGATGACACAATGTCACTCGTTCATCCTGTCCAACAGCTCGCTGCACTGGTGGGCGGCCTGGCTGGCCGCGTCGCCGCCGCACATGGTGATCGCGTCGCAGAAAGGCTGGCCGAACGAAGACATGCTGCCGGCACACTGGCTGCGCCTGGCATGACAACCGGGGCCCGAGAGGAAGTCGCCGCCCAATGGCAATGAGCAGAAAATCCAAGATAGTCGGTTGGAGCCTGCTGGCGCT
>JAGRHB010000470.1 GCA_020445245.1 Gammaproteobacteria bacterium | reverse complement strand
ATCGCCTCGGTGACCATCTGCGGGATACGCTCCTCCGTCAGCACATGCTTGAGCAGCAGCGCATTGGCGATGATGAACATCAGCATGATCGTGAGCCGACCAGCCTCGAACAGCGCGTGCTTGGTGTCCTGGTGCCACAACACCGACAATGCACGCCATGGAATCAGCGCGAGCGGACCGGCGTCTTTCTTGAACGGCCCCATGTCGCGATAGATGAAGTTGGCGATCAGGAAGGCATACACGGCCGCGACCGCCGCCGCCTCGGTCGGCGTGAACACGCCACCATAAATACCGCCAAGGATGATGATCACCAGCATCAGGCCCCAACCGGCGTCACGTGCCGAGGTCAGCACCTCGGCCCAGCCCACCCATGGGTTCGACGGAAGTCCCTTGAAGCGGGCCCAGATATAGATGGCCAGCATCAACATGCCACCGGCCAGCAAGCCGGGAAACACACCGGCCAGGAACAGCCGGCCCACAGACACGTCGGTAGCCGCCGCATACACCACCATGACGATCGACGGCGGTATCAGGATACCCAGGGTCCCGGCATTACAGATCACACCGGCAGCGAATTCCTTCGTATACCCAACCTGCACCATGCCGGCGATCACGATACTGCCGATCGCCACCACGGTGGCTGGTGACGAACCGGAAAGGGCCGCAAACAACATGCAGGCGAAGACCGAAGCGATGGCCAGTCCACCCTTGAACGAGCCGACCAGGGCGACCGCAAAGCGGATGATTCGCCGCGCCACGCCGCCAGTGGACATGAACACCGACGCCAGGATGAAAAACGGGATCGCCAGCAGCGTGTAGTGCCCCTCGAACGCATCGAACAGGGTCTGCGCCACCGAAGTCAGCGAGGCATCGTGGGAAAAGATGAACAGGAACAGTATCGACGACAACCCCAACGCAATGGCGATTGGCACGCCGATGAGCATGAACAGAACGACCATACCGAAGAGGAGGGCGATTGACATGTCTCAGCCCTCCCCGCGCTGACGCGTCGATTCATCGCCGGAATGAGGCGCCACCATCTCCAGTTCCTCGAGCAATTCCTCCGCCTCATGGCTGGCGATGATCATGTCGATCTCGCCTGTCACCACCCGCCACGCCTGCTGCAGCAGACGGATGATCAGCAGGCCAACACCGAGCGGCAGGGCGAGATAGGGTATCCAGCGCGGAATCTTTTCGTATCGCTCACCCTCGTTCATCCAGGTGGAAAGGAACTGCATCCAGTCCGGCATGCGCAGATCCTCGGTCTCCATCCATGCACGTTCAGTGGCGAAGGGATACCAGTACTTCCATGCCCCGATCATCAGCAGCACAGCGAATACCAGGCACGCAACGACCGAGAGCAGTGCAAAAAACTTCTTCGCCGGCTTCGAGAGATGACTGATCACCACGTCCACACCGATGTGCACATGCTTCTTCACGCCGTAGGACATGCCCATGAGGACCAGCCAGGCGAAAAGGAACTCGGTGGCCTCCTTGGCCCAGAGTATGTTGTCGGAGAAGACGTAGCGGGCGACCACATTGACGAAAGTGATCATCGTCATCAGGCCGAGGCAGATGGCGATGCTGGTCTCTTCAATATTGTCGACGACCGTGCCGAATCGGGTGACTTGTTGTTGCATTACTCCCCCTGGGGACATCGACGATTACGGCCAAGTC
>JAGRHB010000469.1 GCA_020445245.1 Gammaproteobacteria bacterium | reverse complement strand
GTTCTCGATGATCATCCTGTACCAGTTCCCACAGATCGCCTTCTGGCTGCCGGATCAGGTCTATGGGCGCTGAGGCAATGATGCAGGGGCGAGGCATGCAAGAACTGGCGGATATGGACGCCCTGACCCTCCGCGACCGTCTGGCGAGCGGCGCCTTTACCGCCACCGCGGTGGCAACCGCCACGCTGCAACGCATCGCCGAGCGCGATCCGGCCATCGGGGCCTGGACCACGGTGGACCAGGGCGTGGTGATGGCACAGGCCGCGATGCTGGACGCCTATCGACAGAGCGGGCGGCCGCTCGGCCCGCTGCATGGGGTCCCTGTCGGCATCAAGGACATCATCGATACCCGGGATCTGCCGACCGAAAATGGCAATGCCCTGGATCAGGGCCGCCGACCGAGCGACGACGCCGTGCTGGTCGCGAGGCTGCGCGCCGCGGGTGCGCTGATCCTCGGCAAGACAGTCAGCACCGAGTGCGCCTATCTCGCGCCGGCAAAGACACGCAATCCACATGACCCGCAGCGCACCCCGGGTGGCTCGTCCTCGGGCTCCGCGGCGGCGGTCGCCAGTGGCATGGTCCCACTGGCGGTAGGAACCCAGACCGGTGGCTCGGTGATCCGCCCGGCTTCGTTCTGCGGCGTGGTTGGTTTCAAACCGACCTTTGGCCTGATTCCGCGCAGCGGCGTGCTGCGGACCTCCCGCCGACTCGACACGGTCGGGACTTTCGGCCGTACGCTGGAAGACGCCGCATTGCTCGCCGATGTGTTGGCGGGCCACGATCGGGGAGACCCGGACACGGTTCCGGCCGCCGCGCCCCGTCTGCTCGAAGCCGTGCAGTCGGGCCCGCCGGTGACACCGCAGCTGGCGTTCATCCGTACACCGGCCTGGTCCTCGATCGAGGCAGACTGCGCGGCCGGCTTTTCCGAGCTGACCGCCGCCCTGGGTGGGGCCTGCGACGAGTTCGAGCTGCCCGGGATCTTCTCCGAGGGGGCGATCGCCCACCGCCGGATCATGCTGGCAGAGATGGCGCACAATCTGCGCCACTATGCGGCAAGGGGTGCGGACCGACTGGCCGCCGAGACACGCTCGGCGATCGAAGAAGGCGCCGCGGTGAACGCCGCCGACTATCTCGCGGCACTCGATTGGCGCGAGACACTGTACGCCGGCCTCGAAGAGGTGTTCGAGCGCTACGATGCGGTCATTACCCCGGCGGCGCCGGGCGAGGCACCGCTCGGCCTGGACAGCACCGGCAATTCTGCATTCAATGTTTTGTGGTCATTGACCGGCGTGCCGGCCGTCACCCTGCCGCTGTTGAGTGGAATGAACGGCCTGCCGGTCGGCGTGCAGCTGGTCGGTCGGCGCAATGATGACGGGCGCCTGTTGCGCACCGCGAACTGGCTGGTCCGGCAGATTGCGGCAATCGGCTGAACAGGTCCTGATACACGTGCCTGTTTCAGGCAATGGTGGGAGATATGACTGACAAGATCATGGCAATCGTGGCCCTGCTGACGATGATCGGTTTTCTGGTGGTCGTTGCAGCGTTCGTGCCGGAACCGGACCTCATCCTGGTGATCGCGCTGGTGTCCGCGATGGCAATCTACGACTTCTGGCTGTCCTTTCGCAGCAAACGCAATTGACGTGAAAGTCGCGCACAGCGCGCTCTCGGTCGCCCTCTCCCG
>JAGRHB010000046.1:4852-9601 GCA_020445245.1 Gammaproteobacteria bacterium | reverse complement strand
ACCACGAAGATGGCGATTGCCACCTTGAACAGCATGCCTTTGTAGCGGATCGACTTGACCGGGCTGCGGTCCAGCCAGGGCAGGAAGAACATCACGATGATCGCCGCGAACATCACGACGACGCCCGGGAACTGCGAATTGAACATCGGCGGCACCGCACGCAACATCGCGTAGAACGGCGTGAAGTACCAGACCGGTGCAATGTGGTCCGGCGTCTTCAGCGGGTTGGCCGGCTCGAAGTTCGGAGGCTCGAGGAACAGGCCACCGAAATCGGGCCAGAAGAACACGATCGCGGTGAAGAAGATCAGGAACACGCCGACACCGACCACGTCCTTGACCGAGTAGTAGGGATGGAACGGGATGCCGTCCTTCGGGATGCCGTTCTCGTCCTTGTTCTTCTTGATCTCGATCCCATCCGGGTTGTTCGAACCCACCTTGTGCAGCGCGACGATATGGATGAATACCAGGGCGGCGAGCACGAAGGGCAGCAGGAAGTGCAGCGCGAAGAAGCGGTTCAACGTGGCATCGGAGATGACATAGTCGCCACGGATCCACACTGACAGCGGCTCACCGATTCCGAACGGGAAGGCCGCAAACAGGTTGACGATAACCTGCGCGCCCCAGTACGACATCTGGCCCCACGGCAGCAGATAGCCCATGAACGCCGTCGCCATCATCGCCACATAGATGATCACGCCGATGATCCACAACAGCTCGCGCGGCTGGCGGTAGGACCCGTAGATCAGACCACGGAACATGTGCAGATAGACCACCAGGAAGAACGCCGAGGCGCCGGTGGAATGCAGGTAGCGCAACAACCAGCCGTAGTCGACATCGCGCATGATGTACTCGACCGAGGCAAACGCATCGGCAGCCGACGGCTTGTACAGCATCGCCAGCCACACGCCGGTTACGATCTGCAGCACCAGCACCAGCATTGCCAGCGAACCGAAGAAATACCAGAAGTTGAAGTTCTTCGGTGCGTAATACTGCGCCAGGTGTTCATTCCAGACCTTGGTGGCCGGGAAGCGCTCATCAATCCAATTCATGAAGCTCATGCGGCACCTCCGTCAACACCGATCAGAATCACGTCATCAGAAAGGTACTGGTGAGGTGGCACCACCAGGTTGGTCGGTGCAGGAACGCCCCTGAACACGCGACCGGCGAGGTCGAAACTGGAGCCGTGGCAGGGGCAGAAGAAGCCGCCCTTCCAGTCCGGCCCCAGGTCGGCCGGTGCGACATCCGGGCGGAAGGTCGGCGAACAACCGAGGTGGGTGCAGATCCCGACCAGCACGGCATACTCCGGCTTGATCGAGCGTGTGGCGTTCTTGCAGTACGACGGCTGCTGCGTTTCGACATCCGAATTCGGGTCGGCGAGCCGGCTGTCGAGGGTCTTCAGGTCGGCCAGGTTCTGTTCGGTGCGACGCACCACCCAGCACACCTTGCCGCGCCATTTCAGGCGCAAAAGACCGCCCGGTTCGAGCTTGCTGATGTCCGCCTCTTCCGGTGCGCCCAATGCCTTGGCCCGCTCAGACGGGTTCCAGGACGCAATAAACGGCACGGCTGCAAAACCGGCTCCCACCGCCCCGACAACTGCCGTGGTGACAGTCAGGAAACGGCGTTTCTTGAGGTCTACGCCTTCTGCACTCATGGATGAACTCCCACAGACCCGGACATCAGGACACACACGCCACGCAATCCGGATTGAATCTTAAGAATATGCTGAATTTCCCCAAACGACCGCGGATTCTCCAGCATGGGCTTTCCCCGGTCAAGAAAGTGGGATCTATAAATATAATTATGCCAATCCTAAATCCTTATCCCTTGAGTAAAATCAAACCGGATTCTGGATATCGACGAAACGGTGCTGCAGCCCGAACAGCGCGCTCAGCTCTCCACCGAGCGCCTGCACCCCGAAGCGTTCGGTGGCGTGATGACCGGCGGCCAGATAGAGCACCCCCAGCTCGCGCGCCTGGTGCACCGTGTGTTCCGAAATCTCACCACTGATGAAGGCATCGAAACCACCGGCCGCGGCCTGTTGAACCATCGACTGCGCCGCTCCACTGCACCAGGCGATCCGTTTGACCGGGTGCTCTGGACCGACCATCAGCGGTACGCGACCCAGGGTGTCGCCGACCAGGGCGCTCAACTGCTTCGGAGACAGCGCGCACGGAAACTCGCCGCCCCACATCAGGCCATCGACCGCGGTGGCGTCCGGCAGTCCCAGCCTGAGACCGAGCTGCCGGTTATTGCCCAGCTCGGGATGCGCATCGAGCGGCAGATGGTAGGCCAGCAGGCTGATGTCGGCAGCCATCAGCGCCTTGATCCTGCGCCCCTTCATACCGACCAGCGGCGCCGCCTCACCGCGCCAGAAGTATCCATGGTGCACCAGCACCAGGTCGGCGCCGGCATCGACGGCGGCATCGATCAGGGCCTGGCTCGCCGTCACCCCGGTCACGATCGACTGAACCTCGCGCCGCCCCTCGACCTGCAGCCCGTTGGGACAGTAGTCGTCGAACGCCGCGACATCCAGTCGCCGGTCGCAGAAGGCAACGATGTCAGAGAGATCCGCCATGGGTATCCTGTGTCTGGGATTTGGGTCGCGTGCTAGTGTATGCGGATGAAGTGGTACCGCGCATTCTCGTTCCTGTTCACCTCCATCGCCACAGGGCTCGCAGCGGCCTTCCTGGTGCTGCTGCTGCGTCCGGATTTCGCCGGACGCGAGACCGCGACCCCACGCCCGCCTGTACTGCTCGAGCGTTCCGGGGGCCCGGTATCCTATGCCGACGCAGTGCAGCGCGCCGCGCCGTCGGTGGTGAACGTGTTCGCCACCAAGATCACTCGCGAAAAGACGCCGGCCCTGTTCGACGACCCGGTGTTCAAACGCTTCTTCGGCGATCAGGCCAGCCGGCCCAGGTTCAAGCGTGAAAACAGCCTCGGGTCGGGGGTAATCGTCGACAGCAACGGCTACATCCTGACCAACAATCATGTGATTGAAGCGTCGAGCGAGATCCAGGTGGTGCTCGGCGACGGCCGCAGCCTGCCGGCGCGCATCGTCGGCAGCGACCCGGAGACCGATATCGCCGTTCTGCAGGCCGCCGGCAGCGGCCTCGCCGTGGCCAGCCTCGCCACCAGCGACGACATGCTGGTCGGTGACGTAGTGATGGCCATCGGCAACCCGTTCGGTGTCGGCCAGGCGGTGACCATGGGCATTGTCAGTGCCACCGGGCGTAACCAGCTCGGCATCACCGAGTTCGAGAACTTCATCCAGACCGATGCGGCGATCAATCCCGGCAACTCCGGCGGCGCACTCATCAATGCGCTCGGCCAGGTCGTCGGCATCAATACCGCGATCTTTTCGCAGAGTGGCGGTTCACACGGCATCGGTTTTGCGATCCCGATCGTCCTGGCGACCGACGTCATGGCGCAAATCATCGAACACGGGCGGGTGATCCGCGGCTGGCTGGGAATCACCGGCCAGGACCTCACGCCGGCGCTCGCCGAATCTTTGGGCATCGCGTACCGCGAGGGAATACTGGTGTCGGGTGTGTTGCAGGACGGCCCGGCCGACAAGGCTGGACTCAAGCCTGGCGATGTCATCGTCTCGCTCGACCACCAGCCGATCCAGGGCTCGCAGCAGATGCTCAAGACCATCGCCGGCAAGGCGCCCGGCAGCCCGATGTCGGTCTCTGTTTACCGCGACGATGCCGAGGCTGAGCAGGTCGCCATTGTCGGCGAACGGCCGCCGATCAGTGAACGCCGATAAGGCAGGAGGCCCAAGCCCATGGGAATCTTCGATTTCCTGCGCCGCCCCGGGGCGCAGCGCGACCAGGTCGCCATCGCTATCGATCTCGCGACCGGGGTACTGGAGACATGCCCTGTGTGTCACGCGGTGTTCGACAGGCAACGTGACGACCGCCTGCCTGCGGCCGAACTGATGGCGCATCAGTATTTCGATCACGATAATCCCGAGGTCGCCGTGTTTGCCGGCGACCGCGACGACCTGATGCGACGCCTGCGGTCAGTGCGCGACCGCTTCAGTTTTCACTGCACCTGCCAGGATGCCGGGTGAGGAAAAGTGGGCGACGACCACTCAGCCGACAAGCGAGAGCGACAGTACCAGCATCGCGCTGGCGGCAACCCAGGAGCCGGCTATCCGCAGGCCGATTCGCTGCCATTCACGCCGGGTGAAGAAATCGGCAAACACCATCGCGTACAACAGCAGCAGGTAGGCCGAGACACAGGTGCCGAGCAGGGCGGCCAGCCGACCGCGTCCACTGAGGTCGTCCTGTGCCGAGTCGATACCCACCATCAGGCCAAGCAGTGCCGCCAACGCGACGTAGGTGGCCAGCGGCAGTGGAATGGACAGGGCCACCAGCACGCCGGTGACAGCCGCGCCCACCAACAGCACCAGTTCCACCGACCAGCCCGGTGACAGCAGCGTGGATGCCAGGCCGCCGACCACAGCCACCAGGAACACGATGATCGCCGCCTGCAGCCGCGCCGGGCCCTGCTGACCGAACAGGAAGCCGAGCACCAGGATCGGCAACAGGTGTGCCGGTACGAACAGCGGGTGGAGAAAGCCGGCGTAGAAGTTGTCGAGGCCCTTGATCGGGCTGTGCGCAATTGCCGCCGCCGGCAACAGCAACAGAATGATGGCGGCGGCGACTTGCAGCCGCTTCATACCATGCCGGTCAGAAATCCCACCCCGGCCAGCGCAATCACGCCACCACCGGCTCGCACCAGGAC
>JAGRHB010000046.1:0-4753 GCA_020445245.1 Gammaproteobacteria bacterium | reverse complement strand
TGCCATCACCATGGGAAACACCACCGGCAGGATCCAGATCGCCGGGTTGCCGAGGAACGCGCCCCACAGACCCACGGCGACCATCGCAGCGACGTGGTCCCAGCCCAGCACCGGATGCATAAAACCGCTGTAGAAACCGCCGGCTACGCCGGCGCCCTCGTGCGCATAGGTGACAGAGGCAAACAACAGCAGCACTGCCGCCACCAATGCAATCGAAAACCGGTCGACCTTTTTCATATCCTCTCCTTTAACTGCCTGCACACCGCCGATACACGCCCTCGTGCAGTGCGCCTGGCGAAACCCAAACAATCCCTCAAGACCCGCCGACCACCGCCAACGCAGCCAGCAGCGCATCGTTCTCGACGGGCGTGCCCACAGTCGGCCGCAGGCAGTCGCGCAGCAGCGGATGGGCACCATCGAGATTCTTGATCAGCACCCCGTGCTCGCGTAATCCACCGAACCAGCGGGTGGCCGCACCGGGTGGCGTGCGCATCAGAAGAAAATTGGCCTCCGATGGATAGGCGGTGACGCCGTCCATCGCGGCAATACCGGCGGCCAGCCGTCCGCGTTCGCTGCGGATCAGCTGCGTCTGTGCGTCGAAAACCGCCCTGTGGCGCAGGGCGAAATCGGCGCTGGCCTGGGTCAGCACATTGATGTTGTACGGCAGCCGCACCTTGTCGAACTGGTCCAGCCACGCCGGTGGCCCGGCGAGCAGGCCCAGGCGCAGGCCGGCCAGACCCATCTTCGAGACTGTCCGCATCACCACCAGGTTGTCGAATTCACCGAGCCGGTCCATGAACGTGGAATCGGTAAATGGGGCGTATGCCTCATCGATCACCACCAGGCCGGGGGCGCTGCGGATGATGTCGATCACCGCCCGCTCGTCGAACAGGTTGCCGGTGGGGTTGTTCGGATAAGCGAGAAACACCACCGCCGGCTGGTGATCGTCCATCGCCTGCAGCACCGCCGGCAGATTGAGACTGAAATCACCGGCGGTGAGTGGAACCCCGACGTAGGGCATACCGCAGAATGTCGCAATCATGCGATACATCACGAAACCGGGATCGACTGACAACACACATCGCGACGGCCCGGACAGGCTCATCGCAATCATCTGGATCAATTCATCCGAGCCGTTGCCAAGCAGCACACGCATGCCCGCGGGCACCGCCATGGCCTCGATCAGGCGTTCACTGAGCTGGCGCGCACTCGGATCCGGGTAACGGTTTACGTCGGTGCCACGCAGCACCTCGACCCATGCGTCGCGCAGATCGTCCGGCCAGGTGTAAGGGTTCTCCATCGCGTCCAGCTTGATCAGACCCGCCGCCGCTTGCACATGGTAAGCGGACAGCCCGCGGATCTCGGGGCGGATCCAGTGGGCGACCAAATTGTTGATGTTGTCAGACATGGCGTCTCTGGCCTGCAACCGATGCAGGCGCGGGTGGTGAATTCAGCGGCGAAGGATAGCATTCTCACCCCGTCCCTCCCTCGAGGGCGAGGGTGCATCAGGCGTCGTCGACGATCCGGTATTCCGCCGACCGCGCATGTGCCTCCAGCCCCTCGCCGCGTGCCAGCACCGAGGCAGTCCGCCCCAGCGTCCGGGCACCGGCAGCGGAGACCATGATCAGGCTGGAGCGTTTCTGGAAGTCGTACACGCCGAGCGGCGAACTGAAGCGCGCGGTGCGCGAGGTCGGCAGGACGTGGTTCGGCCCGGCACAATAATCGCCGAGCGGCTCCGAGGTGTGACGCCCCATGAAAATCGCGCCAGCGTGGCGGATCTGCTGCGCGAACCCGACCGGGTCAGCCAGCGACAGCTCGAGGTGTTCGGGCGCGATATGGTTACCGACCGTCGCCGCCTCGTCGAGGTCGCGACACACGATCAGTGCACCGCGGGTGCGCAGTGCCGTCGCGATGATCTCGTGGCGCGCCATGCCGGGCAGCAGCCGATCGATGCTGTCCTCGACCCGGCGGACAAAATCGGCATCCGGGCACAGCAGGATCGACTGTGCATCCTCGTCGTGCTCGGCCTGCGAAAACAGGTCCATCGCCACCCAGTCGGGATCGGTGTCGCCATCGCAGATCACCAGGATCTCCGAGGGACCGGCCACCATGTCGATGCCGACCTGGCCGAACACCGTACGCTTGGCTGTCGCCACGTAGATGTTGCCCGGGCCGACGATCTTGTCGACCGGCGGCACTGACTCGGTGCCGTAGGCCAGCGCCGCCACTGCCTGTGCCCCGCCGACGGCGAATACCCGATCCACACCGCACACGTGCGCGGCGGCCAGCACCAGTTCGTTGAGTTCACCGCGCGGCGTGGGAACGACCATGATCAGCTCGCCGACGCCCGCCACCTTGGCCGGCAGGGCATTCATCAGCACCGACGAGGGATAGGCCGCCTTGCCGCCCGGCACGTACAGGCCGACGCGGTCGAGTGGCGTGACCTGCTGGCCAAGAACGGTGCCGTCCGCCTCGGTGTAGGTCCAGCCTTGCATCTTCTGACGTTCGGCATAGGCGCGTACGCGCTCGGCCGCATGTTGCAGCGCCTCGCGCTGATCCGCAGGGATCGTTTCCCAGGCCTGGCGCAGGCGCGCAAGGGGGATCTCCAGGTCGGCTGCCGACTTTGCCTCCCAGGCATCGAAGCGGTTCGTGTAGTCGACAAGCGCGGCGTCACCGCGCGCCCGGATCTGCGCAATGACCTCGTGCACCACCTGGTTCACCGGCCCGTCCGAGACCGAATCCCAGGCCAAAAGGGCGTCCAGCTGCTGCTGGAAATCCGCATCGGCGGTGTTCAGTTTGCGAATATCTGCCATTGCTCAATACCGTGTTGAATTAGGTGCGGACCGCGGCATGGCCAATCAATCCCCGACCGCCTCGCGCAGCGTGTTGACCAGGGCCTGCACCGTGGCATGCTTCATCTTCCACGACGCCTTGTTCACGACCAGCCGCGAACTGATGTCGTGCATGTGCTCGAGTGGTACCAGGCCATTGGCCCTCAGCGTGTTGCCCGACTCGACCAGGTCGACGATCACCTCGGACAGACCGACCAGCGGCGCGAGTTCCATCGAGCCGTAAAGCTTGATCACCTCGACCTGCTGACCACGCGCGGCAAAGAACGCGCGCGCCGCGTTGACGTACTTGGTGGCGATACGCAGGCGGCGCGCGCCGATGTCGGCATCCGGGCGCCCCGCGACCATCATGCGACAGCGCGCGATCTTCAGGTCGAGCGGCTCGTACAGCCCCTCGCCGCCGTGTTCCATCAGCACGTCCTTGCCGGCCACGCCGAGGTCGGCTGCACCCCACTGCACATAGGTCGGCACATCGGTCGCGCGGATCAGCACGAACTTCACCTGCGGATGCGAGGTGTCGAGAATCAGCTTGCGGCTGGTCTCGGGATCATCCAGTGGTTCGATCCCGGCCTGGCTGAGCAGCGGCAACGTGTCTTTGAAGATGCGCCCTTTCGACAGCGCAATGGTCAGCGGTGATTCGATTGATACGGCCATGCCCTTCGTCTCAGCCCGGCACCCGGCGGATCTGTGCGCCGAGGCCTGCGAATTTGTCTTCGATGTTCTGATACCCGCGATCGACGTGATAGATGCGGTCCACCACCGTCTCGCCATCGGCCACCAGGCCAGCCAGGACCAGGCTGGCCGAGGCACGCAGATCGGTCGCCATCACCGGAGCGCCGGTCAGCCGCGGCACACCGGTGCAGATTGCGGTGTTGCCCTCCAGCTTGATATTCGCACCCATGCGCTGCAACTCCTGGACATGCATGAAGCGGTTCTCGAACACCGTCTCGGTGATCGTGCCGACGCCCTCGGCGACCGTGTTGAGGGCAGTGAACTGGGCCTGCATATCGGTCGGGAAGGCCGGATAGGGCGCTGTGTGCACATTGACCGCACGCGGCCGCTTCCCGTGCATATCGAGGATGATGTAATCGTCACCGACCTCGAGCGCGGCACCCGCCTCGCGCAGCTTTTTCAATACCGCGTCGAGTTGTGTGGGGTCAGTGTCGCGCACCCGCACCTTGCCGCCACTGATCGCGCCAGCAACCAGGAAAGTCCCTGTCTCGATGCGGTCAGGGAGCACCTCGTAATGGGTACCGTGCAGAGACTTGACCCCCTCGATCGTGATCGTCGTGGTACCGGCGCCGCTGATTTTCGCACCCATTGCATTCAGGCAGTTGGCCAGGTCCACCACCTCGGGCTCTCGCGCCGCGTTTTCCAGCAGCGTGACGCCGTCCGCCAGTGTGGCGGCCATCATCAGGTTCTCGGTACCGGTCACCGTCACCAGATCGAGCACCAGGCGGACACCCTTCAGACGACTGGCGCGCGCCTTGATATACCCCCCCTCGACCGTGATCTCGGCACCCATCGCCCGCAGACCCTCGATATGCAGGTCGACCGGGCGCGAGCCGATCGCGCAGCCACCGGGCAGCGACACATCGGCATGGCCACAGCGCGCCAACAGGGGCCCGAGGACCAGAATCGAGGCGCGCATGGTCTTGACCAGCTCGTAGGGTGCAAACGGGTTGTCGAGACGACCGGCATCGACCTCGACGCGCATCTTCTCGTCCACCGTCAGCTCGACACCCATGCGGCCAAGCAGTTCCATGGTGGTCGTGATGTCGCGCAGGTGCGGGATGTTGCCTATGACCATGGGGTCCTCGGCAAGCAGGGTTGCCGCGAGAATCGGCAGCGCAGCGTTCTTGGCGCCCGAGATGCGCACGTCACCGGACAGGGGCCTGCCGCCG
>JAGRHB010000468.1 GCA_020445245.1 Gammaproteobacteria bacterium | reverse complement strand
CTGGTCGATCAGCGAGGATAGACGCAGACCGGCCTCGATCGACTTGTCGTAAACGAAGGCCAGACGCGGCACCGTACGCAGATTCATGCTGTCGGACAGACGTCGCCGCAGGAAAGCCGCCGCCTTGTTCAGTGCGCGCTCCGTGTCTTTCGCGTGCGCCGCATCCATCACGGTGAAAAACACCTTGGCATGCGACAGGTCTCGCACCACCCTGACTTCCTGGATGGTCACCTGCGACAATCGCGGATCACGCGCCTCATCGCGCAGCAGCGATGCGAGCTCGCGCCGGATTTCCGCGCCTACACGCTCTTCGCGTCCGAACTCCTGCATGACCGCAACGCCTCCGCTCGTGGGCGATCAGAGCTCGCGCGCGATTTCCACGCGCTCGAACACTTCGATGTGATCACCCGGCTTGACGTCGTTGTAGTTCTTCACACCGATACCGCATTCGGTGCCAGCCTTGACCTCGTTGACGTCATCCTTGAAGCGACGCAGCGACTCCAGTTCACCCTCGTAGATCACCACGTTGTTACGCAGCACCCTGATCGGGCTGTGCCGCTTCACCGAACCCTCGACGACCATGCAACCGGCAATCGCACCCAGCTTGGAGGAACGGAAAACATCACGCACCTCCGCCAGGCCGATGATCTCTTCCTTGATGACCGGTGACAGGAGGCCGGAGATGGCCTTCTTCACATCGTCGATGACCTCGTAAATGATGCTGTAGTAGCGAAGGTCCAGACCGTGCTCCTCGACCACGCGACGTGCACTGGCATCGGCACGAACGTTGAAGCCGATCAGGATGGCGTTCGATGTCACCGCCAGGTTCGCATCCGATTCAGTGATACCGCCGACGCCGGACGCGACCACGCGCACTTTCGCCTCGTCGGTCTCGATCTTGAGCAACGACTCGCGCAGCGCCTCGACCGAACCCTGCACGTCGGCTTTGACGATGAGGTTGACATAGGCGACTTCGCCCTCGGACATCTGCGAAAACAGCTGATCGAGCTTGGTTGCCTTCTGCTCCGCCAGACGCGAATCACGATGCCGCACGCGTCGCAGTTCAGCGACCTCGCGCGCCTTGCGCTCATCGGCCAGCGCCACCAGATCGTCACCCGCAGACGGTGCGGCAGACAGTCCCAGCACCTGCACCGGTATCGAAGGCCCGGCTTCCTTTACCGAACGACCGGCCTCGTCGAACATCGCCCGCACGCGGCCGAACTCGGCCCCGGCGACCACGGCGTCACCACGCTTGAGCGTACCGGACTGGACCAGCACGGTCGCCACCGGGCCGCGCCCTTTATCGAGGCTGGACTCGACGATGATGCCGCGCGCCAGGCCGTCCCGTACCGCTCGCAATTCGAGCACTTCGGACTGCAGCAGCACGGATTCCAGAAGGCGGTCAATGCCGTCGCCGGTCTTGGCCGAGACCTGGGTGAACTGGACGTCACCGCCCCACTCCTCCGGCACGACTTCCTCGGCCACCAGTTCCTGCATGACCCGGTCAGGGTTTGCATCCGGTTTGTCCATCTTGTTGATCGCAACCACAATCGGCACTTTCGCCGCGCGGGCGTGCTGGATCGCTTCCTTGGTCTGCGGCATCACGCCGTCGTCGGCCGCGACGACGATGATCGCGACGTCGGTGACCTTGGCCCCCCGGGCGCGCATCGCCGTAAAGGCCTGGTGGCCTGGGGTGTCGAGGAAGGT
>JAGRHB010000467.1 GCA_020445245.1 Gammaproteobacteria bacterium | reverse complement strand
CGTACACCCCGAACTCGTCTGCGCATCGACAAAGGCGCCACGCGACAACAGCAGGTCCACGACCTCGTCCCTGCCTGCCTCGGCGGCATACATCAACGCCGTCATGCCAATCTCGTTGCGCCCGTTCACGTCGGCACCGGCAGAGAGCAATTGCTCCACGCTCGCCAGCTCGCCAGCGAGTGCGGCACGGCTGAGTGCCGGCTCATCACCCGCCACCACCGCGGTGGCGCCGACCAGCAGACTGCACAGCACGCGTGTCAGGAATGCGACTGTCTTCATTGTGATTCCGCGTCCTTTGCGGCCTCCGTATCCGGTGCCTTGGGATAGCTGTGCGCTATGCCTTTGTGACAATCGATACAGGTCTTGCCTTGCACCGGCGCCTCGGCGTGTTTCTTGCGTCCGGAGCGGTCCTGCTCGCTGAGATCCATCGCATTGAAATCGTGGCAGTTGCGACACTCGCGTGAATCGGTTTCCTTCATCTTGGCCCATACCCGATTGGCCAGCTCCCAGCGCTTGGCCTCGAACTTCTCCGGTGTGTCCACGGTGCCCATCGCCTTGTGGTAGAGCTCACTGGTGGCCTGAATCTTGCGGATTACCTTGTGGATCCAGACGCGCGGCACGTGGCAGTCCGCACACGTGGCCTGGACGCCGGAAGGATTTCGGAAATGCACCGACTCGCGATACTCCTGGTACACCGTGTCACGCATCTCATGGCAGGAGATACAGAAGCTCATTTCGTTGGACAGTTCCATCGCGGTATTGAAGCCGCCCCAGAACACGATCCCGCCGGCCACCCCGACCAGCAGAAGTACCAATGGTGAGCGACGCCGAAAGAACGCAACAACTTGACGCAGCATACCTGGTCTCGTGTCGGACATTGCTTCCCTCCCCGAATGCACTGATCGTTCCACGGTAACTCGACCGCGATTTGGGCCAGCTGCGTGCAACCGGTGCTTCTGGCAGGGCGTCCACCACAGCGCACACCAATTGGTGCGCGCAGACGTGGAGTCAGTCGAATACTGCGAAATCCCGGCGCGAAATTTATTGACTGACGTCAATACATGCCGGTAAAGACCTGTCGGGCGCGTCAGCTTTCCGGTCGCATGTGCGGGAACAGCAGCACGTCGCGGATCGACGCGGCATTGGTGAACAGCATCACCAGGCGGTCGATGCCGATGCCCTCACCCGCGGTCGGCGGCAGTCCGTGCTCGAGTGCACGCACGTAGTCGGCATCGAAATGCATGGCCTCGTCGTCACCCGCCTCCTTTTCCTCAACCTGACGGCGGAAGCGTTCCGCCTGATCCTCCGGATCGTTCAGCTCGGAAAACCCGTTGGCGATCTCGCGCCCGCCGATAATCAGTTCGAAGCGGTCGGTAACGAAGGGGTCTTCATCATTGCAGCGCGCCAGGGGCGAGACCTCGGTGGGATACGCAGTGATGAAAGTGGGATCCTGCAGGCGGTGCTCGACCGTCTCGTCGAAGATATCGATCTGCACCTTGCCCAGGCCATAGCTGGGCTTGACCTCGATACCCAGGCGGCGCGCATGTTCCGACGCCCTGCCGAGGTCATCGAGGTCGCCGGCATCGATGTCTGGATTGAATTTGAGAATCGATTCCTTGACCGTCATACGCGCGAACGGCTTGCCGAAATCGTATTCGACCCCCTGGTACTCGATCAGTGTGCGGCCGAGCAGATCGCGCGCGATACCACGTAG
>JAGRHB010000466.1 GCA_020445245.1 Gammaproteobacteria bacterium | reverse complement strand
ATCGCCTGCTGGGCCTTTACCGGATCGTGCTGCCGAAAGGCCTCCATGATCTGCCTGTGTTCCTCGAGCGAGTGCGCGAGACGGCCCGGTACCGTCAGCTGCTTCTGGCGAGCCAGCTGCAACACACCCCGCAATTCGCCGGTGATCCGTTGCAGCCAGCGGTTGCCGGAGAGTTCCTGCACCACACTGTGAAACACGTGGTTCTCGTCAAAGTAACGATTGACCTCGCCGGCCGCCGCCGCCTTTTCCAGCTGCGCGTGCATGCGTTCGAGGTCACGCAGCTGCCTGGGCGTGCAGTTCTCGACCGCCAGGCGCGCACACAGCCCTTCCAGCGCCGCCATGACCGGAAACAGCTGGTTGAGGCCGTCACCATCCAGTGTCTTCACATAGCAGCCGCGGCGTGGAACCAGCTCGACCAGGGACTCTGCGTGCAGCACCTTAAGCGCCTCGCGCAACGGGGTGCGGCTGATGCCCAGTTCTTCGCACAGCGCCTTTTCGTCGATCCACTCACCCGACCGCAGCACCTGCGAATGGATCCGCTCACGCAGCCGGTCGGCCACCTCCAGGTAAAGCGGCTTCTGGTCGATTGCTTTACCCATCGGCGCCCTGATTCGATAAACGTGGTATTGAGCCTAGTCGAAAATAATTCATAATTACAAATGCAAAATAACCACGCGAAGCTACGGGGTAAGTAAAGTGGGCACTGGCGACCACGCGACATACCGGGCCGACGGCATGCCGCTACAACACCGCCATCACGGCATCGTAGTCCGGCTCCTGCGCGATCTCGGGGACCAGTTCGCGGTGTATCACCCTGCCGTCCCCAGCGATGACCACGACCGCGCGTGCCAGCAGGCCACCGAGCCGCCCCTCGGCCATGTACACGCCGTAGTCGAGGCCGAAGCCGGGTGCGCGATAGACCGACGCCGTCTCCACGTTGGCGATGCCCTCGGCACCGCAGAAGCGGCTGAGCGCGAATGGCAGGTCCGCGGACACACAAAGTACATGGGTATTGGGCATCGACGCCGCACGTTCGTTGAACTGCCGTACCGACTTGGCACAGGTCGGGGTGTCGATGCTCGGGAAGATGTTCAGCACCAGTCGCGAACCGGCATAGTCGGCGAGCGTCACCGGACTGAGATCGGCCCGACGCAACGAAAAATCCGGCGCCGCGGCGCCAACTGCCGGCAGTTCGCCGCTGGTCTCGACGATTTCGCCCCTGGAAGAGATTCTGGCCATGTGCTGCCCCTCTGGTGGTTGGCTGATGAGATTCCGCCTGGAAATGTAGTTGGGACGGCGGCAGTTGTCCGGGACCCGCGACCGCTGGCACAGCCGATGCCGTGGCGCTTGCACAATGCGGAACGCCTTCAGGCGGCGGTTCGCCCGCCCCGGACACGCCGGCGCAGAAAGCGCCTACTATTTAAGCTCGCCCACGCAAGCAACGGCCTCGGCGGCGTTGTGAGGACCATCATCCCGATACGACAGAGGGCCCCCGCATGAGCAACACGCTGCACCACTACGTCAACGGCGCCAGGGTCGCCGGCACGAGTGAGCGTTTCGGAGACGTCTTCGACCCGGCTACCGGCGAGGTCGCAGCACGCGTGCCGCTGGCCTCGGCCAGCGAGACCGCGAGGGTCATCGATGCGGCGGCGGCCGCCTTCCCGGCGTGGCGCGACACCCCGCCACTGCGCCGCGCCGCGATCCTGTTCCGCTTCAAGGAA
>JAGRHB010000465.1 GCA_020445245.1 Gammaproteobacteria bacterium | reverse complement strand
AGCCAGTACACCGCGTTCGCCAACAGGAAGTTGCCGACTTCACGCCGCCCGTAGTTGAAGATCAGTGTGCCCCATTCACGGTGCTCGCCGATGCGCGGGTCGGCATGTTCGTAGACAGCGTCACCGGTGAACCGCGCGAGGGCGAAGTCGTCCTTGGGAAAGTGGCCCGGTACCCAGTCCAGGATGACGCCTACCCCGGCTGTATGACAGCGGTCGATCAGGTAACGCAGGTCGTCGGGCGTGCCATAGCGTGCACTCGGTGCAAAATACCCCGAGACCTGATAGCCCCAGGACTCGTCCAGCGGGTGCTCCATCACCGGCAGCAGCTCGATATGGGTATAGCCGAGGTCCGTCACATAGGGGATCAGCTGGTCGGCGAGTTCGCGAAAGTTGAGAAAGCCGCCGCCGCTCGCGTGCCGCCAGGAACCGGGGTGGACCTCGTAGATGCTCAGCGGCTCATTTGCCCAGCGCCAATGGGCGCGCTGCGCCAGCCATTCACCATCCTGCCATTCGAATGCACTTGCCGCGACCGCCTTTGAGGCGGTGTCCGGACGCAGGGTCATCGCCTGCCCATAGGGATCAGCCTTGAGCAGGCGGTGCCCGGCATGGCTGATGAATTCGAACTTGTAAAGGTCGCCCGGCACCAGTCCGGGGATGAACAGCTCCCAGACCCCGGAGCCGCCACGGCTGCGCATCGGGTGGCGCAGCCCGTTCCAGCCGTTGAAATCGCCGACCACACTGGCACGTCGCACTGCCGGTGCCCAGACCGCGAAGCGACAGCCGCTGATCCCGTCGATCTCCATGTGATGGGCACCGAGCAGACGATAGATGTGGTGGTGGCGGCCTTCGTTGAAAAGGTGCAGGTCGAGGTCGGGCAGCAGCAGGTCGAAACTGTACGGCGAAATCACCGAGCAGCGACGGTTGTCGGCCTTCTCCACCCAGTTCAGCCGGTGGTGCCTGGGCAGGGCGGCGGCCTGCTGCGGCTCGAGGCGCATCTCGAAGATATCCGTATTGGGCAGCCGCTGCATCGGCCCGACGCCGTCCAGTTCCACCTCTTCGGCACTCGGCATGAAGGCGCGCACTATGGTGTGCCCGCCGTCCTCGTGACGGCCGAGCAGGGAGAACGGGTCGTGGGATTCGCCACGCTGCAGCATGGCCAGCGGATAGGGCAGTTTAGCGGACATACAACCTCCCGCTTTCGGTAATCATGTTTCTGATTCGCTCCGGTAAGGTCTCGGGCAGCATGTCCCACTCGAATCGCCAGCGCCAATTGCCCTCACTGACACCCGGGGTGTTCATGCGTGCCTTGCTGCCCAGACCGAGGAAGTCCTGCAGTGGCGCCATGGCAAGAGATGCCTTGCTTCGCATTGCCGTCCGGATCATCAGATCGGCGATGTCGGTCGTCGGCTCAGTGCCGAGGATCTGGAATACGAAGGCCTTTTCGTGCGCCTGCAGCTTGCTGAACCAGCCGGCGCAGGTGTCGTTGTCGTGGGTGCCGGTATAGATGATCGTGTCGGGTGTAATATTGGCCGGTTTGTGGGGATTGTCAGCAAAATGGTCGAAAGCGAACTGCAGCACTGCCATCCCGGGGAGATGGTATTTCCGCCGCAGCTTCCGCACCTCCTCGGTGATGATCCCGAGGTCTTCGGCGACAATGTGCAGATTGGGGAAGGCGTCATGCACCCTGGCGAGCAGTGCGTCACCGGGGGTGTCTTCCCAGAATCCTTCGACCGCGGTCG
>JAGRHB010000464.1 GCA_020445245.1 Gammaproteobacteria bacterium | reverse complement strand
CATACTAGCAGTGTTTGTGCTGTTCTGCCAGTCAATTCTCACCTGTCGATTGGGCAGGCAAGGGGCGATAAAGTTCCCTAAGTTGTTGTTTTTCTTCTTCCGTGAGCGGGGTGGAGCGGCTCTTCATCAGCAGCGCCTCGCGGGCGTTGCGGCGTTGTTCGGCAGCCAGTGTGCGCAAGGTGCCGAGAAATTGATCGGCTGCATCGTCCAGGATGCCGAGTTCCAGGACCGCGAGTTTGGCCAGCTGCTGGCGGGTGGTGGCGTCCTCCCAGTGTTCCACCAGTGCCGCGCTGTGCATCGCCGGGCGTTCGTGCAGCGCCGCGAGCAGCTGCTGCAGCATCAGGATCCCCGGTGAGTCGAGCGCCTGCCAGCCGTCGGGCAGATCGAGTTGGGCGAGCTCGGGATGCTGTACCAGCAGCGCAACTGCCCGGCGCAAGGGCGGAATGCTGCCCTGCGGTCTTGTAACGCGTGGTCGGGCTGGGCGCTGTGCCGGCCGGGTCTCGGCGGGTTGGGTCTTCAGTCCGACCCTTTCATACAGTGACTGTTCCATCATGTCGCGGAACAGGCTGCTCGGCAGGCGTTCGAGCAGCGGTTTGGCGAGTTCTCCAAGGCGGGCGCGACCGTCCAGACTCTGCATGTCCACCTGGCCTGCCAGCTTGTCGAACAGGAAGGTGGACAGTGGCTGGGCGCGCGGGATCTCCTGGGCAAAGGCGTCTGCACCGATCCGGCGCACCAGGCTGTCCGGGTCCTCGCCGTCGGGCAGAAACAGGAATCGCGCCTGGCGACCATCGCGCATCAGCGGCAGCACGGTCTGCAACGCCTTCCACGCCGCGTCCCGCCCGGCCTGGTCGCCGTCGAAGCAGAACACCACCTCGGGTGTGGCGCGGTACAGCTTCTCCAGGTGTTCCGAAGTGGTCGCGGTGCCCAGTGTCGCCACTGCGTTGCTGATGCCGAACTGGGCCAGCGCGACCACGTCCATGTATCCCTCGACCACCAGCAGGTGCGCCGGGTGTGCATCGGCCTGGCGCGCCTCGTACAGGCCGTACAACTCGCGGCCCTTGTGAAATACCGGGGTCTCGGGCGAATTGAGATACTTGGGCTTGCCATCGCCGAGCAGGCGGCCGCCGAAGCCAACCACCCGGCCGCGTGTGTCGCGGATCGGGAAGATGATCCGTTCGCGCAGGCGGTCGTAGCGTTTGTCGTCCTGCTCGGTGATAAGGCCGGCCTCGCGCAACAGCTCGATCTGGCGGTCGTCGGTCCCGAGCACACGCAGCAGGTTGTCCCAGCCGGGCGGTGCATAGCCGAGACGAAACCCTGCCGCCACCTCACCGCTGACACCGCGCCGGCGCAGGTAGTCGACGGCCTGCGCGGCATCGGCGTGCTGGCGCAGTTGGACGGCGAAGTGCCTGGCGGCATGTTCGAGGATGTCGTACAGCGGCCGGTGGTCGGCCGCCTGTTCGAAGCCGGTCTCGCGCGGCACCTCGAGGCCGAGGTCTGTGGCCAGTTCCTCGACCGCCTCGGGGAAGCTCAGGCGGTCGTATTCCATCAGGAAGCTCAGCGCCGAGCCGTGTGCGCCGCAGCCGAAGCAATGGTAGAACTGCTTGACCGGACTGACGGTGAACGAGGGTGTCTTTTCGTTGTGGAAGGGACAGCAGGCGTGGAACTCGCGGCCGGCCTTCTTCAGTGGTACGCGGCGGCCGACGATCTCGACGATATCGGCCCGCGCGAGCAGTTCATCGATGAA
>JAGRHB010000463.1 GCA_020445245.1 Gammaproteobacteria bacterium | reverse complement strand
GCAAGTCGCGGCGGATTCCGCGAACGCGGCCGTTTCAGCCCTGGGTCGATGGCGCGCGGCACCTCTTGTGTTGTTGCTCTGCGGGTCGGCGCCAGTCGTGGCAGCCGACGCCGGTGACATCGAAGCGCTCAGGCAACAGCTGGTCGAGCTGCAGGCGCGTGTCGCGGCACTGGAGGCCCGACTTGGCGATGTGGCGGTCGTGGTGGCAGCGGACCCTGTGCCTGGTGGTTGGCACAAGGCGGTCAACTGGAGCCTGCTCGAAAGCGGCATGGAGGCGCACCGGGTCGTGGAGATCCTCGGCGAACCGGACAGTCGCAAGCGTGTCAGCAAGTTCGAGTTCTGGACTTACGGTGACAGCAAGATGAGCCTGTACATGGGGCGACTGAAGAAATGGGAGATCCCCAGTGGCACCGAGGGGGAGTAGTCGGTTTGGAGTGCCCGGCACGGCGCCCTTCGATGGTACCTCAGGGCTGGACCCGACTCGAGGTCAATAGCGGCTCCAGGGTGTCGATTACCTCAGCGCTGTCCCAGCCGAACGCACCGAACACCGCATAACGGATCCGGTGCTGCCGGTCGAGCACCAGGGTCGTCGGGAATGCATAGATACCCCAGCGTCGCAGGGCCTCCCCGTCGCTGTCCATCAGTACTGGAAACTCGACAGGCTTGTCCTTGAGAAAGGTCTCCATGGTTTGTGTGCTCTCGCCCACATCGACTGCCAGGATCTCCAGTCCACGGTCCTGTAAGCGCCGATAGAGTCGCTGCAGCGACGGGATCTCGGCCACGCAGGGCGGGCACCAGGTGGCCCAGAAGTTGACCAGCACCACCTTGCCGCGCAGTTCGCCGAGATCGACCGGGCCGCCGCGCAGGCTCGGCAGTCGCAGCGCCGGTGCCGCGCGTTCACCCGGGTAGGGTCGCAGCAGTTCGCTGTTCTGCGGCTCCTCAGGTGCCCCGGCCTCGCCGTGCAGTGGTGCCGCCTGCGCAGGTGTTCCGCCGTAGCGGTCGAGCATGTTCATCGCCTGGTCGAGTATCCCGGGCAGCCGCTGCGTCATCGCGGCCTCCGCTTCGGTAAACTCGGGTCTGGCGTAAAAGCCGTCTGCCACGTCCGCGAGACGGTGCAGAAATACCGGGCTGCCGCCCTGCTCCAGTTGTTCGACGTCCTTGCCGACGTGCCAGAAGCCTCCCGAATCCTCCGGCTGGAGCAGGTATACCGGCAGGTTGCTGGCGCTTGCGATCGGCAGGTACTCGGCTTCTTCCCCACCTTGCGGCGTTCTCACGAACAACCGCGGGCTGATCGCCAGCAGGCCACCCAGCGAGCTGCCGACGCGCGTCACCGACTGCCAGTGGCGCACGCCACTCAGCGCGAGGGCGACGCTGCGCCCCTCGGCTGCGAGAAATACCTGTTTGCCGCTGCGTGCGATGGCGTCGTCGAGCAGGGCGCCGATCGCTGCCGGGTCGACGTCGTTCAGGCTGTATCGCCCGACCGGCAGGAACCAGGCGGCGTGCAGGTCGGGCAGCCAGACCTCCACGCCGCGCTGGGCCAGGACCTCGGCCAGCGCGGTACGGCGTGGTGTGCTGCCGAATTCAGCGGACAGCCAGAGGATCAGCCGATCGCCCGTTGCCTGATAGACCTTTACCGGAATCTCGTCGCCGCCGGCGTTGACGACAAGGTCCTGCGCGCACTGAGCGCCGGCGCTTGCGAGCAGTAACAGCAGGCAGAGAAATCGGTGCATCGGGGTTCGCTGGGGGAAGGT
>JAGRHB010000462.1 GCA_020445245.1 Gammaproteobacteria bacterium | reverse complement strand
TAGGCGTCAAAGCCCAGGAGATCACGAAGGCTGCTGCGCTCACCGCTGTCAGACACCGCCGCATAGGCCGCGACAGCCCGATGGGCACGTGCCGTGGCGTCAGGGTGACGGCCGAACACCGTATCCCTGCTGACTCGCAGACGTTCGTGTTCGACCTGCACCACAGACCCGGATGAGGTCGGACGACGCTCTGCATCATCCGTTGCATCACGTGTCCGCTGCGCGGCCTGCACCGGGGCCACGGGCCCACGCGCCTGCTGCGCGGCCGGCTGGTACGGGTTCGGCAATGCGGGTGTGATGTTCACGGTCGTCGCTCGGCACTTTATAGCGCGGCTTATCAGTATAGACAGCCGCTATTATTTTTGTTCCCGTGCCAAGCGCCACATTTTCGTCTGACCGGGAATCTATCTTCCTAAGTGGTTGATTCTAGTACACGGCCTTTTGACACTCAACCCGGCGGCCAGTGCATCATACGGCCGGCCAGCAGATGCAGATGGATGTGAAACACCGTCTGCCCACCTGCCTCGTTACAATTCATCACGGTGCGGTAACCGGCGTCGGCAAATCCTTCGGCCGCCGCGATGTCACGGGCTGCGCCGTAGAGCCCGCCGATCAACGCCTCGTCACCCGACTGCAGGTCGTTGAGGGTGGCGATATGCTTTTTCGGGATCACCAGGACATGTGTCGGGGCCTGTGGATTGAGGTCGCGGAAGGCCACCAGTGCATCGTTTTCGTAGACCTTTTCCGCCGGGATCTCTCCGCTGGCGATCCTGCAAAACAGGCAGTTGTCCATTGCGTCGTACCTTTGATTTGGAAGTGGATGCAGTACCGCTCAATCCGCAGCGAGGCGGCGCCGGCCGGCGAAGGCATGTGCGAGCGTGCCGCCATCGACGAACTCCAGTTCGCCACCCAGGGGTACTCCGTGAGCGATACGGGTCGTTGCAATACCGCGTTCCTGCGCAAGTTCACCGATGTAATGCGCAGTCGTCTCTCCCTCGACTGTCGTGGTCGTCGCCAGGATCAGCTCTCGCGGAGCGAGCTCGTCGAGGCGCTGCCTGAGCAGGCCGATTCCCAGTTCCGCCGGACCTATACCATCCAGCGGCGACAGACGCCCGCCAAGCACGAAATAGCGCCCCCGAAAGCCGGTCGCCTGCTCCAATGCCATCACGTCCGACGGATTCTCGACCACGCACAGGATGCTGTCATCCCGCCCATCGTTGCTGCACAGACCGCAAATCTCATCCTCGGTGAGCGTACGGCAAAGCCGGCAATGACCGATCGACTGAACCGCCTCGGCAAGCACTGCCGCGAGTCGGGCTCCCCCGGCGCGGTCGCGTTGCAGGATATGAAACGCCATGCGCTGTGCCGATTTCGGCCCGACACCCGGCAGGCAGCGCAGGCTGTCGATCAATTCGCTGAGCAGCGGTTTCTCAGACATCGGGTGCAGCGCTTCCCCGCCCCATCAAAATGGCAGCTTCATGCCCGGTGGCAGGTTCAGGCCGGCGGTGACACCGGCCATGCGCTCCTTGCTGTGGGCATCGATGCGATGTGCCGCGTCGTTGCATGCCGCCGCGATCAGGTCTTCAAGCATCTCCTTGTCGTCACCGATCAGGCTGCTGTCGATCTCCACGCGGCGCACTTCGTGACGGCCGTTCATCGTGATCTTGACCATTCCGCCACCCGACTCACCGGTGACCTCCGCATTGGCGAGTTCGTCCTGCACCTTCTGCAGATCCTGCTGCATCTTTTGCGCC
>JAGRHB010000461.1 GCA_020445245.1 Gammaproteobacteria bacterium | reverse complement strand
ATCCACGCGGAACGACCCCTCCTGCATGTTGCCGTCGCAGATGCCGATGAAGGTGACGATCTGGTGGATCTTCTTCGCGTAGGCCACCGCCTCTTTGGCCGAACGCATGTCCGGCTCGGAAACGATCTCCAGCAGCGGCGTTCCGGCACGGTTGAGATCGATGCCGGTCATACCGTGGAAATCTTCGTGCAACGACTTGCCGGCGTCCTCTTCGAGATGCGCACGGGTCACACCGACAGGTTTGCTCGAACCATCTTCGAGCGTGATCTCCACCACACCCTTGCCAACCACCGGCAGTTCGTACTGGCTGATCTGGTAGCCCTTCGGCAGATCGGGATAGAAATAGTTCTTGCGCGCAAACACCGAACGATGCGCGACTTCGGCACCAATCGCCTTGCCGAATCGCACCGCCATCCGCACCACTTCCTTGTTGAGCACCGGCAACACTCCGGGCATCGCCAGATCGATCAGAGAGGCCTGCGTGTTGGGCTCGGCACCGAACGCGGTGGACGAACCCGAGAAGATCTTCGACTGCGTGGCGAGCTGGGTATGGATCTCAAGCCCGATGACGGTTTCCCATTGCATGACACTTACCCGAGTTCAGATTCTGTGGTTTACGCGCGCGCCGGCTAGGCGAACGCAGGCGGCGTCTGACGATGCCAGTCGGTCGCCAGCTGAAGCTGGTGCGCGACGCCGAGCAGCCTCGCCTCGTCGAAATAGTTGCCGATCAGCTGCAGGCCGACCGGCATACCGCCGCTGGCCGGGGCCGGGATCGACATACCCGGCAGGCCCGCCAGGTTGACGGCGATGGTGTAGATGTCCTGCAGGTACATCGAGACCGGATCGTCCGCTTTTTCGCCGAGACGGAAGGCGGTGCCCGGTGCCGTGGGGCCGGCGATCAGGTCACACTCGGTGAACGCCTTGCGGAAATCGTCGGCGATTAGCTGGCGAACCTTCTGCGCCTTGAGGTAGTAGGCATCGTAGTAACCGGCCGACAGTGCATAGGTACCGATCATGATGCGCCGCTTGACCTCGGCGCCAAAACCCTCGGAGCGCGAGCGTTTGTACAGGTCCTCGAGGTCTCTCGGACTGTCGCAGCGGTGGCCATAGCGCACGCCGTCAAAACGCGCCAGATTGGACGAGCACTCGGCCGGTGCGACCACATAGTAGGCAGGCACCGACAGGCCGGCGTTCGGCAGACTCACCTCGACGATTTCGGCCCCGAGCCGCTCCAGCTGGTCGATCGCGGTCTGCACCGAGGCGCCGACCCCGGCATCCAGCCCCTCGCCCATGAATTCCCTGACGATGCCGATGCGGACGCCACGCATGTCCTGGCTCAGCGCCGCCGCATAATCATCGACCGGACGCTGCGCGCTGGTCGAATCACGCTCGTCGAAGCCCGCCATCCCGGCCAGCATCAACGCCGCGTCCTCGGCGCTGCGGGCCATAGGACCGGCCTGATCGAGCGACGACGCGAAGGCGATCATCCCCCAGCGCGAGCAGCGACCATAGGTCGGCTTGATCCCGGTGATGCCGGTCAGGGCGGCCGGCTGGCGGATTGAACCACCGGTATCGGTGCCGGTCGCCGCAATACACAGACGCGCCGCCACCGCCGCAGCCGAGCCGCCGGAGGAGCCGCCGGGTACGGTTTCACGATCCCAGGGATTACGCACCGGACCGAAGTAACTGGTCTCGTTCGACGAGCCCATCGCGAACTCGTCCATGTTGGTTTTGCCAAGCATGACCACGCCGGCACGCTGCAGGTTCT
>JAGRHB010000460.1 GCA_020445245.1 Gammaproteobacteria bacterium | reverse complement strand
CTGCGTGTGCGCTCGGCACCGCTCAAGGGTATCCGTATCCCGCAGGACCAGGTGCCGCTGGCGATCGATGAGTTTCCGGTGCTGTTCATTGCGGCTGCCTGTGCACAGGGTGAAACGGTGCTCACCGGGGCCGAAGAGTTGCGGGTCAAGGAGTCCGACCGCATCCAGGTGATGGCGGACGGGCTGGCGGCGCTGGGTGTGGATGCGCGTCCGACGCCGGACGGGATCGTGATCCAGGGTGGCGGGGCCATCGCCGGCGGGCGGGTCGACAGCCATGGCGACCACCGTATCGCGATGGCGTTCACGATCGCGGCATTGCGCGCCGACGGAGACATTCAGATCGATGACTGCGCCAATGTGAACACCTCGTTTCCACGGTTTGTCGAGCTCGCCGCCGCCGCGGGCTGCCGGGTGGCACTGCACGATGCCTGACACGCTGCCGGTAATCACGATCGACGGTCCGAGCGGCTCGGGCAAGGGCACGGTGACGCAGCGCGTGGCAGACCGGCTCGGTTGGCGTGTGTTGGATTCCGGCGCGCTCTACCGGCTGGTTGGCTTTGCTGTCGATCAGCGAGCGGTCGGATTTGAAGATGAAAGTAAAATCAGCGAGATAGCTGAACATCTTAATGTTGAATTTAATAACGGGAAGATCTTTCTCGACGGTCGCGAGGTGACGGACCTGATCCGCACGGAGGGGGCGGGCAACAACGCATCCAGGGTCGCCGCGATGCCCGGCGTACGCGCGGCGCTTCTCGACTGGCAGCGCGGCTATGCGCAGCCGCCCGGCCTGGTGGCCGACGGCCGCGACATGGGCACCACGGTTTTCCCCAACGCCGGGGTCAAGATCTTTCTTACCGCGAGCGCCGCAGAGCGCGCACAAAGACGCTATAAGCAGTTGAAAGAAAAAGGATTGCCTGCTAATCTCGCCGCCCTTGAGACTGAGATCGAAGAGCGCGATGAGCGTGATCGCAGTCGGGCGGCATCGCCCCTGGTACCGGCAGCGGATGCAATCGTGATCGATTCCACCGCGCTCAGTATCGAGGACGTCGTCGAAACGGTGTTGCGGAACGCCCAAAGGGTGTATCCCGCAACGTCATAGCGGCCAACCTGAAGTTGGCCAGGGTGCCCGGCATGCCGGGTTGTCGTTACTTTGGAAAAATCCGGACTGGGTTCGCTCACCGGTAGGATGGTCCGTCATGCGCGGATCGGGAATCAATACACATGTCTGAAAGCTTCGCCGAGCTCTTTGAACAGAGCCTCAACAACACCAATCTCCAGCCTGGCGCCATTGTCATCGGCACTGTCGTCGCGATCGAGAATGACCACGTCATCGTCAATGCGGGCCTCAAGTCCGAGGGCGTGATCCCCAAGATTCAGTTCACCGACATGGATGGCAACATCGAATGTGCGGTGGGCGACCAGGTCGAGGTCGCGCTGGATGCCGTCGAAGACGGATTCGGTGCCACCCGTCTGTCGCGTGAGAAGGCCAAGCGCCATCACGCATGGCACAAGCTCGAAAAGGCTTTCGAGGCCGAGGAAATCGTCGTCGGTCGCATCAACGGCAAGGTCAAGGGCGGTTTCACCGTCGAGCTCGACCAGATCCGTGCGTTCCTGCCCGGTTCGCTGGTCGATGTACGCCCGGTGCGCGATACCTCTTATCTGGAAGGCAAGGACCTCGAATTCAAGGTCATCAAGCTGGACCAGAAGCGCAACAACGTCGTGGTCTCGCGCCGTGCCGTGGTTGAACAGGAATACAGCGAAGAGCGCGA
>JAGRHB010000459.1 GCA_020445245.1 Gammaproteobacteria bacterium | reverse complement strand
CGGGGCTGCGGCGTGCGGCCGCGGCATCACCACTTTTTTCTGTTCGCGCAGTAGTTCCTCGGCATTCGCGAATACCGGCTCCCTGGCGGTACTGCCCGCTTCTGTCGCGTCTTCCTCGTGCTCCGGCTCTTCGATGAACTCGGTGCTGAGCGTCGAACCGAGACCTACGGGCACATGGCTGAGACGCTCTTCCGACAGCTCCTGGAACACGGTCTTGGCATCTTCCACGCCGAGCACCGCCTTTTCCTCCACGGCACCATGTAACAACAACCGACTGCAGAACTGGTTGATGCGGCGCGGCACGCCTTGACAGGCCGCCTCGATTACCGGCAGAACCGACGCCTTGATCCGTGGGAAATTGTTCCATCCGACGACCTTGAGCCGGTGCAGGATGTACGCCGCCGTCTGCTCCTGGGTCAACGCATTCAGATGCGCCGCCGCGGTTACCCGCTGACGCAACTGCTCCAACCTCGGGTCCGCCAGTTTGTCGCGCAGGCCTTCCTGGCCCACGAGAAAGATCTGCAGCAGTGGCTTGCCTTGAATCTGCAGGTTGGTTAGCAGGCGAAGCTCTTCGAGCGCATTGAGGCTCAGGTTCTGCGCCTCATCAACGACCAGCAATGGTGGACGCCCATCCTGATGTGACTGGGTGAAAAGTTGCTTGATCCGCTGCAGCACCGTCGCGGTGTCCAGACCCTCGACGTTGATACCGAATTCGTACGCCGCGGAGCGCAGGATATCGTTGGCCTCGAGCATGGTATTGACCAGGGTCGCCACCAGGTAATCGGAGGGGCCGTAGTCAGAGAGCAGATCGTTGATCAGTGTCGTCTTGCCCATACCGGGGGCACCGGTCACCACCACGAAACCTTCCGCCGCCTGCAGCGCATATTGCATGTAGGCGCGCCCCTTGGCGAAACTCGGATAACGATAGCAAAAGGCATGATCTGGGCTCAGGCGAAACGGGTCGCCTCTGAGTCGGTAATAGGCCTTGTACATAGAGATCCCGCTCGCAAGGATGATTGAAGGTTGATCGGCTGTCGTCCTTCGAAGTTGAGGGCGCAGCAATATCGCCGGGGCGCCCGATGGTCAGGCTCGGCGACGGCGACAGCCACCGACAGCGGCACCGGTCATGGTCATACCTCGAACAGGCTGACGTCGCCTTTCCCGACCCGCCGCACCCTTGGCGTCTCATCATGCAGATCGATCACGCTGGTAGGTTCGAAACCGCAGTAACCGCCGTCGAGGATCAGGTCGACGCTGTGTCCGACGATCTGGTTCATCTCGTAGGGATCCATCATCGGCATATCGTCGCCCGGCAGTATCAAGGTGCTGCTCAACAGCGGTTCGTTGAGCTCATCGAGCAAGGCCATGGCCACGCGATTGTCCGGAATCCTGACACCGATGGTCTTGCGCTTGGCATGCATCAGGCGTTTGGGCACCTGCTTGGTCGCTTTGAGAATGAAGGTGTAGGGGCCGGGGGTCAAGTTCTTGATCAGGCGGTGCGCCTGGTTGTCCAGCTTGGTGTATGCCGACAACTCCGACAGGCTGCGTCCGATCAGTGTGAAGTTGTGGTCATCATTGAGCCGCCGGATCTGGCGAATACGATCCATCGCCGACTTGTCACCGATCTGGCAACCGATAGCGTAACTTGAGTCGGTCGGATAGATGACGACGCCGCTATCGCGCACGATCTCTGCGGCCTGACGGATCAGCCGTGCCTGCGGGTTGTCCGGGTGGACCTGAAAAAACTGCGACATTTCTTATTTCAATGGC
>JAGRHB010000045.1 GCA_020445245.1 Gammaproteobacteria bacterium | reverse complement strand
CAGGCGCACGCCAAGCACAAGAAGGTCCTGGACGCGGCGAAGGGTTACTACGGCGCGCGCAGTACCGTTTACCGGGTGGCGAAACAGGCTGTCATCAAGGCCGGCCAGTATGCCTACCGTGATCGCCGGGTGAAGAAGCGCGAGTTCCGCTCGCTCTGGATCCAGCGCATCAACGCCGGTGCCCGTATGTGCGACATGTCGTACAGCCGCTTCATCGACGGTCTGAACAAGGCCGGTATCGAGGTCGACCGCAAGATGCTGGCCGATATCGCGGTGCACGATATGCCGGCGTTTGAGCAACTCGCTGAGAAGGCCAAGGCCGCCCTCGCGAGCTGAGGACGATCGCCGGCCTGCGGGCCGGCGGCGTCGTGAAGAATGAAGGGGGAAGTGCCGTAGAGGTTGCTTCCCCCTTTTTCGTTCCTCAACACTCAACTCTTTCATTTGCAGCAAAGACAATGAGCAACAATCTAGACGAGCTCCTCTCGCAGTCCAAGCAGGCAGTCACCGCCGCCGGCGACCTGCGTGCACTGGACGAGGTTCGTGTGCAGTTCCTCGGCAAGAGCGGCCTGTTTACCGAGCGGCTGAAGCAGCTGGGCAGATTGCCTGCCGATGAACGCAAAACCGCCGGCCAGGCGATCAACGATGCCAAGCAGGTGTTTCAGTCGGCCCTCGACGCGCGCAAGGCCGCACTGGAGGCGGCGCTGCTGGCGCAGCGGCTGGCGTCGGAGCGTGTGGACGTGTCGCTGCCAGGCCGTGATGCTTCCATTGGTGGCCTGCATCCGGTGACCCGTACCATGCAGCGCATCGAGGCGTTCTTTGCCAGCGCCGGCTTCGAGGTCGCAGAGGGGCCGGAGATCGAAGACGATTTCTATAACTTTGAGGCGCTCAACATCCCTTCGCATCATCCGGCGCGCGCGATGCATGACACCTTCTATTTCGACGAGCATATGCTGCTGCGTACGCATACATCGCCGGTCCAGATCCGGCACATGCAGATTGCGCAGCCGCCGATGAAGGTGATTGCCCCGGGGCGCGTCTATCGCTGTGATTCGGACCTGACGCATACCCCGATGTTTCACCAGGTCGAGGGCTTCCTCGTCGATGAGACGGTCAGTTTCGCCGACCTCAAGGGCATCCTGAATGCGTTCCTGCACAGCTTCTTCGAGCGCGAGGATCTTGAGGTGCGTTTTCGCCCCTCGTACTTCCCGTTTACCGAGCCGTCCGCCGAGGTCGATATCCAGTGCGTCATCTGCAGCGGTGAGGGCTGTCGCGTGTGCAAGCAGACCGGCTGGCTCGAGGTCTTGGGCTGCGGAATGATCCATCCCGAGGTGTTTCGCCATGTCGGGATCGACAGCGAAAAATACCTCGGCTACGCATTTGGTATGGGCGTCGAACGCCTGACCATGCTGCGCTACGGCGTGAATGATCTGCGGCTGTTTTTCGAGAATGACCTGAGGTTCCTCAAGCAGTTTGCCTAGTGGGCATCCGGCCGGGTGCGTCATGTCGTCGGGTTCACAGAACAAGCGCCGTGTTGCAGGTCAAATGACCTTGCTGGCGATCGATTGGATTTGAGTTAGGTAACAACAATGAGATTCAGCGAAGCCTGGCTGCGCGAGTGGGTCAACCCGGGCATCGGCACCAACCAGCTGGCTGACCAGTTGAGCATGGCCGGTCTGGAAGTCGATGCTGTCGAACCGGCGGCGGCGATATTCAGCGGCGTGGTGGTCGGTGAGGTACTGACGCGCGAGCGGCATCCGGATGCCGAAAAGCTCAGCGTCTGCAACGTGGCCATTGGTGCCGATGCGCCGTCGCAGATCGTGTGTGGGGCCAGGAACGTGGCTGCGGGCATGAAGGTGGCGGTGGCCACCGTGGGTGCCGTTCTGCCGGGCGACTTCAGAATCAAGCGCGCCAGGCTGCGCGGCATCGAGTCTCTGGGGATGATCTGCTCGGCGTCCGAACTCGGTCTGGCGGAGACGTCGGATGGCATCCTGGCCCTGCCGCCGGATGCACCCGTGGGTCGTGACTTCCGCGAATACATGAATCTTGATGATCATTGCATCGAGGTCGATCTCACCCCGGACCGTGCCGACTGTCTGAGCGTGGCAGGGATTGCGCGCGAGGTCGGCGTGCTCAACCGCGAGCCGTTGACAGTGCCGGAGATCCCCGCGATTGTGCCCACAATCGATGATCAGTTCGAAGTGGTGGTGCAGGCGCCGGATGCCTGTCCACGTTACCTGTGCCGTGTCGTCCGCGGTATAGACCCGCTGGCACGCACACCCGAATGGATGATCGAAAAACTTCGCCGCGGTGGCGTTCGCGCGATCTCACCGGTCGTCGATATCACCAACTTCGTGCTGCTGGAGCTCGGGCAGCCGATGCATGGCTTCGATCTGGAATGTCTGCAGGGCGGCATCCAGGTGCGCATGGCCGTACAGGACGAGTTGCTGAAGCTGCTCGATGGCAGCGAGGTCAGGCTGCGGGCCGACACACTGGTCATAGCCGATCAGCGTCGTGCACTGGCACTGGCCGGTGTGATGGGCGGCGACGATTCCGCGGTCTCGGAAACCACGCGCGATGTGCTGCTGGAGGCGGCATTCTTTGCGCCGCTGGCGATCGCCGGCAAGGCGCGCAGTTACGGGCTGCACACCGACAGTTCGCACCGCTTCGAGCGTGGCGTCGATTTCAACCTGCAGCGCCAGGCGATGGAACGCGCCACTGCGCTGTTGCTGCAGGTCGCGGGCGGCCAGGCCGGGCCCGTCAACGAGGTGGCGTCTGCAGAGCACCTGCCGGCCCGTGCTCCTATCACATTGCGCCGCAGCCGCGTGCAGCGGCTGCTCGGCATCACCATTGACGATGCGACCATTGCCGACATCCTGCAGCGCCTGGGTATGGGGCTGCAGTCGACAGATGAAGGCTGGCAGGTGGTGGCGCCGTCGGCCCGCTTCGATATCACCATCGAGGCTGACCTGATCGAGGAGATCGGTCGTGTCCACGGCTACGCGAACATCCCGGCCCGGCTGGGCTCGGCACCGGTCAGTGTCGCGCTGCGCCCGGAAGCGGCGTTCGATCTCCCGGCGACCAGGCGCCTCCTGACACACCGCGGCTACCAGGAGGCGATCACCTACAGCTTCATCGCGCCGGAGCTGTGCCAGGTATTTGCCCCCCAGGCCGAGCCCATCAAATTGGCGAACCCTATTTCGGCCGACATGTCGGATATGCGGCCGAGCCTGTGGCCCGGGCTGGTACAGACACTGAAGTACAACCTGGCGCGACAGCAGACCGCGGTCCGCGTGTTCGAGAGCGGCCTGACATTCGCGCGCGTAACGGGCGAGATCAGCCAGGTTTCGAAACTCGCAGGCCTGGTGTTCGGCGAGGCACGCCCCGAGCAATGGGCACTGCAGACACGCAAAGTGGATTTCTTCGACATCAAGGCCGATCTCGATGCGGTGCTGGCCCAGGTCGATACCGCGGACGCGTTCCGATTCGAGGCTGCCGAACACCCTGCCTTGCACCCGGGGCAGAGTGCGCGCGTGCTCCGTCGCGGCGAACCGATTGGCTGGATCGGGCTGTTGCATCCCGGGGTGCAAAAGCCCCTGGATGTGCCCGCCGGGGTGTACCTGTTCGAAATCGACCTGGCCGCACTCAAGACCGGATCGATCCCGAAATTCCGGCCGTTGTCCAAGTTTCCCGCGATCCGCCGGGACTTCGCCCTGCTGGTCAACCGCACGCTGCCGTATCAGGCCGTTCTGGATTGCATAAAGGCGGCGGCGCCACCACTGGTGAAAGACATCCAGCTGTTCGACGTCTATACTGGGGAGAATATAGATTCCAGTCTAAAAAGCTTGGCTTTGAGCTTGATTTTGCAGGAATCTTCGCACACTCTTACCGATTCCGAAGTGGAAGAGGCGAGCGGTGTGGTGCTTGCGGCACTGGCCGAGCGCCTTTCGGCAAAACTGAGAGATTGAGCGATGGCATTGACCAAGGCAGAGATGGCTGAACACCTGTTCGAGGAACTCGGGCTGAACAAGCGCGAGGCCAAGGATATGGTGGAGATGTTCTTTGAAGAGATACGGTTGTCGCTGGAGAGCGGGCGGCAGGTGAAACTGTCGGGCTTTGGCAATTTCGACCTGCGCGAAAAGAGCCAGCGACCCGGACGTAATCCCAAGACCGGTGAAGAGATCCCGATCTGCGCACGTCGCGTAGTGACGTTTCGGCCCGGACAGAAACTCAAGGCACGAGTAGAGGCATATGCTGGATCCCAACAGCAGTAGCGTTGAATTACCACCAATCCCGGGCAAGCGTTACTTCACCATTGGTGAAGTGAGCGATCTGTGTCAGGTCAAGCCGCACGTCTTGCGATATTGGGAGCAGGAGTTCCCACAGCTCAAGCCGGTGAAGCGACGCGGTAACCGCCGCTATTACCAGCGTCACGACGTGGAGATGATCCGCAGCATCCGGGGCCTGCTGTATGAGCAGGGGTTTACCATCGGTGGTGCGCGTCAGCAGCTCGCCGGCGATGGCCCCAAGCACGAAGAGCGCCCAAAAGCCGAATTGATCCGCCAGCTGCGCGGTGAACTCGAGGAAGTGCTCGCGATCCTTCGCTGATTTGGCCGGTTCGTTGACAAAAAAGCGCCACGTCCCTAGGATGCAGCGCTCTTTCCGGAGCGTAGCGCAGCTTGGTAGCGCACCACAATGGGGTTGTGGGGGTCGGGAGTTCGAATCTCCCCGCTCCGACCAATTAAAAACAAAGGCTTAGGTTAATAACCTGAGCCTTTTTCTTTTGAAGTAAGCCGCATAGGTACCGAAATAGGTACCCGTCCAACCAATGAAAAAAACGCGCCGCGGTAAGCTGCGCGCTCGACTGCATTGACCGGGGCTTTTGGATTTGTTGGGCATCCGTGCGTAGGTCGTGCCGCTTGTCGACACGAGCGCCAGAGTTGGGGGCATTGGCTGGCGCGTATTCTTGAAGCTTTCAGGAAACCCAGCAGAAAGTTTGTCTCGAAGTTCTTGCCGCTGCAGGGAGGTCTTTGCGCATCCGGCGTTCCGCAGGGGGAGGCGGCGACGATCACATTGGCGGATAAATCAATGGATCAAAATGCGAAATGCCGATTGTGCCCCCACAGATACCCCCAATTGATTCGGCTGATTAACTGCCTAAAATCATGCCGATTTTATCGCTCCTCCGCCGCTCGCCATGATTTCATCGGCCTCTGTCACGCCTCTATAGCCAGCTGTTCGATTGCGTCGATTGCTTCCGCGCTGGTCTCGATCTCCCGCTCGAAATCGTAGTGGTTCTGCAGGTTCATCCAGAACTCGGCGGAGTTGCCAAACAGCTTCGCAAGGCGCAGCGCCGTGCCCGGCGTGATATTGCGTTCCTCGCGGGCAATGTCCTGGATACGGTTCGGCGGCACGTCGATCGCCTTGGCCACGCGGTAGGCCGACAGGCCGAGTGGCTTCATGAACTCCTCGCGGAGAACTTCACCTGGGTGCATCGGCTTCAACGTCATGCTGGTCATGTTGATGTTCCTCAGTGGTAGTCCACGATCTCGACGTCGAAGGCGTCGCCGTTGCGCCAGCAGAAGCAGACCCGGTACTGGTCATTTACCCGGATGCTGTGCTGGCCCTTGCGATCACCCTTCAGAGCTTCCAGTCGGTTGCCCGGCGGGACACGCAGGTCGGTCACGTTCGTAGCAGCGTTCAGCATCTTCAGCTTCCGTCGCGCCACCTTGCTGACTTGGAGGCCGAACCGGTGGGAGACTTCATTGTTGAAGATCTTCTCCGCTTCGCGATCTGCCCACGTCTTGATCATAGAGGTGAGTATGCTAGGCGTATCTATGTACGTCAAGTGTATCTATAGGGAAGGGCAATTTCCCGTTGACGGCGCGTTGGTAAAAAAGCGGGAGGGGGCGAGGAGCGGGGAATAAAGCTACGATTTCAGTCGCTTGGAGCGGCGGAGTGTGATTTCCGCATAAGCCCAGCACGGTACACCCGACTGCGGTTTGATCCGCGGGGCGATGGCCCCGCCGAGAGAGCGGGGCGCCCAGGCTGCGGGCATTAACGGCCTGTGGCGGGAGGGTTCACCGCTTGGACCGCAAGTACTCCGCCACGGCCTGGTAGGCCGGTAGTGACGTCGGGTCGATCTTTCCGTTCTTGGCTGTCGGGTAGGAGGCGAACCTGACGATGACCATGTCGGCCGTCGGATCGACATAGATCGTCTGGCCGTGCACCCCACGTGCCGCAAACGCACCGTGCTCGTTGTGGAACAGCCACCACATGCCCCGGTAACTGCCGCCCTCCAGCGTCTTGTAACCTGCTTTCGCGAAGGCCTGCTTGCTGCCACCCAAGCGGATATTGGCGACGACCTGCGACGGGAACAGGCGCTGGCCGTTGATCTCGCCCTCGTTCAACATCAAAAGCCCGATCCGCCCGAGCTCGCGCAAACCGGCGCTCAGGCCGCCCCCTGCGAAGGGCGTGCCCTTACCGTCGATGGTCATGTAGCCGTCCTGCTCCGCGCCCATGCGGCGCCAGATCCTGTCGGACAGCAGCTCGGTGACTGCCTTGCCACTCACGCGCGAGATGATCCACCCCAACGCATCGGTATTGATCGTCTTGTAGTGAAAGGCATCGCCATGCGCGCCTTCGGGCCGCACCGTCTGCAGGTACTCGAAGTACCCATCCGGGCCTGCATAGTCTGATGGCTTGGGAAGCGGGCTGGCGGCCGCGGAGTATTTCCAGATGTCCGCATTCGGGTCCGAGTAGTCCTCGCTGTAGGCGAGCCCGGTGGTCATATCCATGACCTGGCGGACAGTGGCGTTGCCGAAGGCGCTGTCGCTGAGTTCGGGAATGATCGAAGACACCAGCGCCGTATCGTCGAGTTTGCCCTCGGCGACCAGGATTTCGGCGAGCAGGCCGGTAAGGGACTTGGTCATCGACATGGCGCCGTGCTGTCCCGTTTCATCCAGGCAGCCCAGGTAGCGCTCGTAAACGATCTTCCCTTTGTGAAGGATCAGCATGCCATCGGTGTAATTGGCCGATAGCGATTCTCTCCAGGTCATCTGTTCGCCGCCGCCGATGGGTTGAAACGTCAGCGCATCGATGGCCGTTTCGTCGAGATCATATGCCAGGGGAAGGGGAGCGCCGATACCGCGACTGACCTGTTCGGTGGGCAGGAATTCGCGGAGATGGCAGACCGTCCAGCGCAGCTTGGGGAAGCTGAAGTAGTTCGAGTCGGGCTGGGTGATCAGCTTCTCTGGTGGCGGCGGGAAACCCTGCATCCAGTCGAGTGTCTTGGGGTCGGATTGCGCGGCAGAGAGCGGCACATGCTGTGCGGCGATAGTGTTGGTGGCCCCCAGGGTCAGGGTGCCAATAGTCACGATCGCAACAAGGTTGGGTGAACAAGATGGCATACAGAGAATCTCCACTTTGAATCTGCGCCGAACGTGCCGTGATGAAACCGAATTCGAGGCCATTCGTCCACGACCCGTGGTCGATCGGCGCCGGTGGAGTATCCGTGGCAAAGGAGGCGGCGATGGGTCTCCCTGCATCGAGCAAGACACGGATCGTGGCTATTTCTTGGCCAGGGTTTCGTCCGTCCGAATTGGCGACCCAACCCGTCGTCGCCCTCTCTGCGTTTTCGTCCATGCCCCTGCGCCACCGTCGCGGTCATCGCGTGACGAACCTGTTGGGTTTGTCGCGTCCTGCGGGCGCCAATCGAGCGCCCTTCGACGTCGTGAGGAGTAGCGCAACGCCGATGCGTTCAGGATCGAGATCACGGGTCGTTCGCGCAGCCCGACTCAAATCCCGTATCGCAATGCAGCTGCAATCGTTGGGTGTCGGCTGGCGTCCATTCACCGGGATCAGTGACCTGGACCCAGGGACCGATGTAGTCCGGCGCGAAATAGGCATGACCATGACCAAGCGGTGCCCCGAACGAGAGCGCCATGTCCAATGCCAACTGGAACTGCGTCACGATGGGCATGAAGATGAAGTGATCGGACATATCGTCTGCCGGGGGTTCCTGCATCCAGGGTGGCGCCCGCCACAGTGACGCTGGGTCGTAGAAGACAATCGGATCGCTGGAATATTGCAGGAAGACAATGCGCATACCGCCCCACTCGGCGGCCGCTTCGGAGGCATCGGCCGTATGCGAGGCGTAGCGCACCAGCGATCCGTCTCCGATCTTCGGAAGAACCCAGGGAGTGCCTGGATTGCGCTTGTTCTGGACGTAATTCCAAAACGCCGAGGGAAACGGCGGGCCGGCCCAGAACGCCCCGTCTATGGGATCGTCGAGCAGCCGGAAGAGATTTGTCGCATGCATCGACGACCACGCCCCGAGGCTGAGGCCATGGACGTAGAAACGCGGACGGGCATCTTTTGGAAGTGTCTTCCAATAGCCGTGAACCACATCCTGAAGCGCCGTGGCCTGCTCCAAACCGTTACTGGTCTCGAGGATCAGCGCCAGCGGTGACTGTAGATAGGAATATTGGGCGGTGACGGTCGCGATGTCGCCATTGTGCATGTATTCAACCGGATCGTGCGACCCGGGATCCATCCAGCCAGTGCCCGTGGGACTCGCCACAATCAGCACCTCGCGCTCGAAGGCGCCCTGCCGCTGCAACTCGGCCAACGCGAGCTCGGCCCGCTCGCGTGGCGTCTGCCCATTGGCGCGACCAACGTAGACGCGGATAGGGTCCAACGCGGGGCGGCCGGTAAAGGCCGAGATCGCCTCGGCATCGGGACCGGAGGTGATGAAATCGCGCCCCGGCTTCCCGATCGCATCCCACGCTATCAGGGACGCAGCGCTACCGGTCATCCGCGGGTCCGTGGGCTGGGGCGGCGCGTTGTCGAACAGCGCCTGGGCAGCCTCGTAGCTTTCATCGAGCCCGGTGATGACCCGGTCGAGGATGCCGTCGCGCGTTACGACCAGCAAGACCAGGACTACCGCGACAAGACCAAACACGTTCGCCCGCCGCGGTGGCATCACGCGGTAGAACCACGCCCGGATCAGCCGGAACAGCGAGGCGACTGATCGCCCCAGAGCGAAGGCAATCGCAAAGGTCGCGACTGCGGCGAGAACGATGCTTGTGAGGCCCAGAGCGTCTTCAGGCGCCATCCCCATCTTGTGGCGGAGGTCATTCTGCCAGGTCAGGCTGGAGGCGAGGACCCAAAGGAAGAACGCGAAAATCGCAACCGAAACCAGCCAGGTCAACGCAGTCGCCGGCCGGCCTGAAAGGCGCGGCATGTCCGCTGCTCGCCAAAGAAGTGCGACGACTTGCGCTATGAGATAGCCAAGTGCCAGGACCAACCCGCCGAGAATCCCCTGCACTTCGGGGCCGCGCGGAATCAGCGACGGTGTCAGCGACGCAGCAAAGAAGAGCAGGCCCAGCAGAAGAGAAGGCACCGAGAAGTTGCCGATAATTCGAGACGCGAGCCCCTGTTTCATACTTCACTCCATTGCGGTACTTCAGGCCCCACGGTACCCCTTGTTGAGCCGTGGCGCCCAGACCCGAATGTGATGTCTTGGTGCATTGGTGTCTACGTGTTAGGCTGCAGTAGGTGAAATCAAGAGGGACTTGGAATGAGTCGTTTGACGGTTACTCTCGATGACGATTTGCACCGCGCCCTGAAAGAGACGGCGGCGCGGCAGGGGCGTTC
>JAGRHB010000458.1 GCA_020445245.1 Gammaproteobacteria bacterium | reverse complement strand
TGCCAACAATCGCGTGGATCGTGCGGTCACTGGCAGATCGATGGCAATGAAACCCGACCTGCCGCCCCACTCCCTGGCGATCGCGCGTGAGCTCGGCGAAGCCTGGCGGGCGTTCCTGACCCAGCTCGACGAGCGCACCGGCCCTGATCCCACGGAACCCCGACTCGAATGGGCTGCCACTTGGATCGTGGAAAACCATGCCCCGCTGGGGGAGATCGCCGAACGCCTGACGACCACACTGGCAGACGATGTCGCCGCCCGCGCCGCCAGGGCCAACCTGGTGAACCGCCTGCTGCTGGTGGCCGCACTGCTGGTCGCCATCGCGACCTTTGCCTGGTTCCATCTGCGCGTGCTCAGCCCACTGGGCGTTGCCGTCAATGGATTTCGCCTGGTCGCGAACGGTGACTTCGCGCACAAGGTGCCGGTCGTACACAACAACGAGATCGGCTGGCTGGCGGATTCGTTCAATCGCCTGTCCGAACGCATGGATTCGCTGCGCAAGCTGCTGACCAGGCTGGAACAGGGTGCCGACCTCGAAAGCATGCTTCGGACCCTCTCGGAGAGTCTCCCCACTTTCATTCCGGTCGACTGGATCGGGGTGCTGGTATTCGGCCCGGACGGTCGAATTCATCTCGAAAAGGCCTTCAGCGACGGGAAACCGGAAAACATCGGGGAATTGAGCTTCGAACCTGAACGCACGCTGCTGGAGGAATGTATCAACAGCCGTGAACCGCTGCACATCCCGGACGTCCGTGACATGGCGGCACTGTCGGATGCCTACGTGTTTCTGCGACAGCTGGCACAACTGGGTCGGCGCGACGCGATCTTTCTGCCGATCGGCAGCGCTCCCAATCTGCATGGTGTCGCGGTATTCGCAAACCGTTACCCCAACAGTTATCGCAGTGAGCACCTGGAACTGCTGCGCAATCTGGGCGTCCTGCTCGGCGTGAGCCTGGGTCGGACCATCCAGCTGGTCGAGAACAGCCGACTGGCGACGATCGGGCAGTTTGCCTCCGGCATCGCCCACGAGATCCGCAATCCGCTGGCAACGATCAGTCTGGCGCTGGAGCACCTGCGGGGACTCGACGATCTGCCTGACGGCGCGAGGAAACGCGCGGAACTGGGTGCCGACGAGGTGGCCAGACTCGAGCGACTGCTCGCCGACATCCTGCTGTATGCCAAACCGCTGACCCTGAAACGATCACCGCAGGACATCGCCGCCCTGGTCACCGAGGCCATCAAGGCGGAGGCGCAGGTCACGGAATCGATCGTGATCACCTCGGCACCCTGCCCGCCGGTATCCGTAGACCGCGACCGGCTGCGCCAGGTACTGATCAATCTGTTGCACAATGCCCTGCAGGCCTCGCCTCCAGGGGGTTCCGTGAAGGTTCACTGCCGCCCGGTCGGTGGCGTATGGGCAGAGGTCGTGATTGCGAACGGGGGGGAGGTAATACCGGAAAAGACGCTGCAGCGCGTATTCGAACCCTTTTTCACCTCGAAGTCCGGCGGCACCGGACTCGGCCTGCCGATCGTGCAGCGGATTGTCAGCGCCCACGGCGGCGAAATCACGCTCAAGTCAGACGCACAGAACGGGACAACGGCGATTCTGCGCCTGCCGCTGGCGGCCCATGGTGCCGTGGCGTCGGATCAGGCGGCAGAAACCCTGGACGATTGAAGGTCGGCGATTCCAGCCGATTTCGCCTGGTAGTCGGCAATCGCCGCCTTGATCGCATCCCCGGCCAACACCGAGCAATGCACCTTGACCGGCGGCAGGGCC
>JAGRHB010000457.1 GCA_020445245.1 Gammaproteobacteria bacterium | reverse complement strand
TGACCCGCTGACCCGGCTGATCAACCGGCGCCAGTTCGAGCGCGAGCTGGCGGCCGTGGTCGAGGATGCCCTGAACTCCGACAGTCAGCACGCCTTGATGTACATCGACCTCGATCAGTTCAAGGCAATCAACGACAGCTGCGGCCATATGGCAGGTGATCAGCTGCTCAAGCAGGTGGCCAGCCACCTCGGCGAGAACATCCGCCGACTCGACCGTCTCGCGCGCCTGGGTGGCGATGAGTTCGGCGTATTGCTGCGTGACTGCAGCATCGAAAAGGCACTGGAGGTGGCCGAAGCACTGCGCCACGAGATCAAGGGCCTGCGCCTGCATTGGGAAGACAAGACATTCCGCATCAGTCTCAGCGTCGGCGTGGTCGCGATCTCCCAGCAGAGCGGCAGCATCGACGAGGTGCTGCGCGCCGCCGACGCGGCCTGCTATGTGGCCAAGGACCAGGGACGCAATCGCATCCACTTCTACCAGCCCGATGACCAGATGCTGGCGCAGCGCAGCAGTGACATGCAGTGGCTGCAGCGCCTGCGCGAAGCGATTGACAACGACCAGCTGGTGTTGTTCGGCCAGAGCATCTTCCCTCTGAGCGCGGACAGCCCGCACCCGGCAATGTGCGAATTGCTGGTGCGTATGGTCGATACGGACGGGCGCATCGTGCCGCCGATGACCTTCATCCCCGCAGCCGAACGTTTCAACCTGATGTTCGACCTCGACCTCTGGGTGATAGGTGCCGCATTCCGCCAACTGGCAGCGCTATGGCGGGGTCATCCGCAGGATCGGCGCATCTTCACGATCAACCTGTCGGGGCAGTCGCTCGACCATCCCGACCTCGAGCTGGCAATCCAGCGCCTGGAGCTGGAACACAAGATCGAGCCGCACCGCATCTGCTTCGAGATCACCGAGACCAGCGTCATTGGCAACATGGATCGCGCGCTCGCACTAATGGACAGCCTGCGCCGGCGTGGTTTCCTGTTCGCACTGGACGATTTCGGTACCGGACTAAGCTCTTTCGCCTACCTGAAAAAGCTGCCGGTCGACTACCTGAAGATAGATGGCGAATTCGTGCGCGACATCCTGCACGACCCTGTGGACAAGGCGATGGTCGATACCATCAGACGCATCGGCGGCGTGCTCGGCATGACCACGATAGCCGAGGCAATAGAAGACGCCGACACCTGTGCGCTGCTGACGGCGATGGGGATCGATTACGGCCAGGGCTATCACCTCGCCAGGCCGGCCCCGGGCGAATTCGCCCCGGTTGTATCCAATGTGGTGGCGCTGCCCACCAGGAACTGACCGGATCAGTCCCAGCGATCCGGGTAGCTGCCCGCTTCGTAGAGATTGTTGCTGACCAGCGCGACGACCAGCATCACCAGTGCACCGATCAGTACCGGGAAAACATATCCCCATCCGAGCGCATGCACCTGCTCACCACCTATCACCGCGATCAGTGCGGTTGCCCCACCCGGCGGATGGATGGTGCGCGTGGCCATCATCAGCGCGATCGCGGTAGCCACAGCTGCCGCCTCCTGCAGGACCGAGACGTCAGGCAGGTAACGATAACAGGCGACACCCACCAGTGCCGACACCATGTGCCCACCGATCAGGTTGCGCGGCTGCGAGAGCGGCGCCCGTGGCGCGCCATACAGCAGCACAGCGGAGGCGCCGAAAGAGCCGACGATCAGCAGGTTGAGCTTGGGCAGCAGATCGACCGCCGCGCCGATCAGGGCGATGCCCGCAAAGGCCCCCAGCCAGGCGACCAGAATTTGCAGCGGG